>NZ_QETJ01000174.1:0-9324 GCF_003105095.1 Pseudomonas sp. NDM
ACGGCATGCTGGTCGGCGACAGGATTATCGTCCGCTTGACCGGCGCCCCCGGAACGCCGGCTGCCGGTTCGCACACCACCGAGCCATGGCCCGTCACCAGCGTCGGCCCGCAGGAAATACCGCTGGCCGTCTCGGTGATCGCCTTCAACCTCGCCAAGTCCATCACGCTGGATTACACGGTTACGCGCAGCACCCAGGATCCGAAAGAGTCGCGGATTCGTGCGCTGGCGGTGTTGCAACTGCGTGTGGATCTTTCGCACTCGCCGAAAATCATTCAAGCGGCCGACGGTGGTGACGGGACTGACCTGGATGTGTCCACGCTCACTGCTGCGGCGACTCTTCGTGGCGGTTTCTGGCCGCACATTGCCAGCGGCCAGCGTGTCTGGATGCGAGTGGAAGGCACAAAAAAAGACGATAAACCATATACGCGCACCGTGTGGACTGGCCCGAGCAATGCGGTGAACGCGCTCTGGATATCGCAAGGTTATCTCGATGCATCCTTGCCCTTGGCTGATCTGCAGTGGTTGAAGGATCAAAGCGAACTGGCGGTGACGTTCATGTCCACCCCGGATCACAGCACGGATGAAAACCTGGCGCTGAGTTTTCCGGTACGTACTTATACCGTGAAGGCCGTTGAGGATGCGGTGCTAGTGAAATTCACCAATGCGCCTTACGTGATCGCACCGAGAGGTCGGCTTAAGGATATCGAAGTTCAACTCAGCAATTTGGACGGCCCCCCCCTGCAGGGAACCGTCACATTGGACCTCCCCGCTGATTTCAGCTTTAGCGATGGAGGAAGCGGCTCACGGGATTTCCCCAGCGACATCGAGGGCAAAGTCAGTGTCCGCGGTGTAACAGGCGCTCAGACAAGTGGAAGTTACAATCTGGTGGCCAGTAAAGGTGCGTCAGTTGGCGAGGCATCTGCCACAGTGACGGCCCAGGGGCAACTGACCAATGTATTTATTGGTGGGGGGACCTGGGATATTGCGATCAACTCCGCCGGTACGCTGATATATGTATCAAGCTGGCAGAAAAATAACATCTCCATTATCGATACCGCCACTCATGAAATTGTAAATACAATAGACGATATTCCTGGTGTACATGGAATTGCTTTGAGTCCGGACGAGCGTCTCTGCTATGCGAGCAATGAAACGACAAACACAGTTTCAATTATCGACTTATCGTCGAGCAAAACGATCAAGACACTTACCACCGACGCAGGCCCGGAAGGCGTAATCATAAGCAACAATGGGCAATGGCTATTTACTTGCAATTACCTCACAAATACTGTCACACAAATAGACACAAGAACTTACGAAATTAAAAACATTACTGTAGGAAAAGCCCCCCGCTACGGGGCTGCTAGCCCAGACGGCAAATATATCTATATTTGCAACACTCAAAGTCCTTATATCTCATTAATCGAGATCGAAACAAGCGACGTACGAAAAATTGATCTTATAAATCGCGCATGGAGCATTGCATTTAACGCTATAGGCGAGACTGCTTACGCAATAATGGATAACGACACTGCCGTAATAGATGCAAGACAGCAAACAGTTATAAGATATATCGAAAACAGTGGCGGAAGGGGGATTACAACTACCAGGCTTGGCCAGTATATTTACATCACAGACATGGAAAGCAACAAGCTTGCCAGAACCAACACTGCTACTGGCTTCGTTGGACCATTCTACATTGTTGGCAAAGTCCCTTGCCACCTTACAAAAAGTACAGATGAGAAAAAGTTATATGTCTGCAATTATGAGAGCGACTATATATCATGTATAGATTTATAGCTTTCGAACCAAAGCGAACAAAGGGATCACATTGCGTATTTGCTGTAAAGGGGACGGATTTATTTATCTGGATAATCTGGAGTTGCCGCAGTAATGCAATAAGGCCGGGTTATTGGCTCTTAGTACCGGCCTTTTCGCGAGCAAGCTCGCTCCCACAGTTTGACCGCATTCCAACTGTAGGAGCGAGCTTGCTCGCGAAGGGGCAATCAGGTTCGGCGAAGCTCTTCGATTTAAACGAAGGCGTTTAAAAGACACCTTCAGACACGCCTTTCAGGCTACAAATTCTTGCGTCATTGCCTACAGCCAAGCCAGAATCCGCCGGCTTGTGCGCCTTGGGGGCGGGTTCTATTGTGGTGCGGTCGCTGAATGTTCAGTGATCGGGTTTAGCAGCTCGGCAAATTTCAAGGCACGCGAGTACTGCCATTACGTTATGGCGGCTTTGCGTGGGGCACTTCGGTGCGCCGGGATCCTTGAGCCTGGTCTGCTAACCCGCGTAAAGCCGCCACCCTCTTCGTTTAGCAGCGAAGGCTGACGGCTCCATCTCTCAAGGAGCTTTACCATGATCAAACCAACACCCAACCCACCCGAAACCGACCCCACCTCCCCCTACGAATCCCTCGATTCCAAAAAACTCCACCAAGCCGCCGACCGCGCCCTCGACCACTACCTCTGCCCACCCGGCTCCACCCCACCACCCTTCAGCCCCCGCGCCATGTACGCCGTCACCGCCGACACCAAAAACGAAGACCTGCTGGCCAACGCCTGCGAAACCCTCGCCTCGGCCAAAACCATCGCCCAGGAATTCGCCGGGTTGGTGAAACCGTCGCAGCGCCGGACGCTGATGGGCATCGCGCAGCTGATCATGCTCGGCGAATTGGCGGTGAATCGGGTGCTGGATAATCTGGAGTTGCCGGGTTGACGCAGGCATTGGGGACACCAGTTGATTGATCCAGCGTCACTTCTGACGCCTTCGCGAGCAGGCTCGCTCCCACCGTTGAACGGCTTCCAAAGTGGGAGCGCGAATACTGGCTAAGGCGCAACACAAAACCTTGAGGCAGAAAAAGCCCGCTGCCCCCTTTCAATCGGGGCGGCGGGTTGCAGATCACTACGCCGTTAAAACCTGTTCAGGGGTAATCGGGCCGAAACCGAGATTCTTGCCGTTGATATAGCGCGCGCCCTTGAGCAGCTCCGTACCCTCGATAACGACGACCGCGTCCTGCGTGTACATAAACGTCACCACCGATACCGGCGTCGTACGCTCCGGCAGCCCCCAAGACACTTTTGTCCGCTGCTCTATGAGGGTCAGTGCCCAATCAAACCAAATGATGGGGAGGTCTTCGATCCTGATTTCGCGCTCCGGATCTTCCCAACGAAAGTCCTGCCGCGCCGTCATCAAAAGCGCACTTCCCTCAATGACGAATTCCGGCTTGCCAAATCGCCTCTCCATTTCATCGTTGATCCAGCCATCCAAGTACAAATCCGGATCGGTGAAGAGTTCGAAAAGCATCGCACTGTTGACGATTTTTCCTGCAGAACCACCAATCACACTGTAGTGATTGTGGTACGCCAAACCCTCCAGCTCCGGCCGAATCGCGTTGCTCGACACCTCCAGGTAATTGGCGCTGTAGGCGTTGGCCATCTGCTTGAAATGGGTGAAGTCCAGCATCAACTTGAAAGTCACGGTGTAACCGATTGCGCGATCGGCTGTACGTTGTTCCAACACTCCCGAGACGAATTCAACCTCCATACCTTGCAACTTTATATAGGGCTGGTCTGCCATGATTGCTTCCTCTGAAACCCGATGCAGGCGCCGCTCCCTGGTACTCGCATCAAATGATCAGAGCGACCAATGCAGGGAAATGCCGGGAGAATTCCCATGGCAATGAGAGCGCCGGCGGGCGCGGCCGTCTACTGTCAGACTTGACAGGTTGAGAGGTTTTCCAGACAGACGGTAACCGTCAGGAATCGCGCCGCAGATCAGGCGGAATCGGCAAATCATCCTTGAGCGGATCCGGCCGTTTACCCTTGCCCGCCTGGTGTTGGCGGATCTGGTAGACGTAAGCCAATACCTGCGCTACGGCCAGATACAGCCCGCCGGGGATTTCCTGCTCCAGTTCGGTGGAGTAGTAGATCGACCGCGCCAACGCCGGCGACTCGAGGAGCATGACGTTGTTGGCGACGGCGATTTCGCGGATTTTCAGGGCGATGAAGTCGCTGCCCTTGGCCAGCAGCACCGGCGCGCCGCCCTTCTCCGAGTCGTACTTGAGGGCGACGGCGTAGTGGGTCGGGTTGGTGATGACCACATCGGCTTCGGGGATCGCCGCCATCATCCGCCGCTGGGACATTTCGCGCTGGGTCTGGCGGATGCGCTGCTTGACCTCGGGGCGGCCTTCCTGGTCCTTGTGTTCGTCGCGCACTTCCTGCTTGGTCATCAGCAGTTTCTTGTGCGCTTCCCAAAGCTGCACCGGCACGTCGACGGCGGCGATGATGATCAGGCCGCAAGCCAGCCACAGCGTGCTCCAGCCCACCAGCAAAACGCTGTGGATGATCGCCATGTCCAGTGGCTCGTGGGCGATGCGCAGAAAGTCATCGACGTCGGCGGACAACACCACCAACGCCACGCCCAGGGTAATCAGAAACTTCGCCAGTGCCTTGAGCAGTTCGACCACAGCCTTGAACGAAAACATGCGCTTGAGGCCGGCGGCCGGGTTCATCCGGCTGAATTTGGGCGCCAGGGAGCTTGCGGCGAACAGCCAGCCACCGAGGGAGATCGGGCCGATCACGGCGGCGAGCAACAGGGTGATCATGACTGGCTGAATCGCCAGCAAGGCAATCAACCCTGACTCCAACAGAAAACGGCCCATGGCGCCTTGGTCCATGACCACTTCACGGGACAGGGTGAAGTTCAGGCGCATCACGTCCATCAGTTCTTGCGCGAGCATGCCGCCAAAAATCAGCAGCGCAGCGGCACCGGCCATCATCACCGCAAGGGTGTTGAGCTCTTTGGAACGGGCAATCTCACCCTTCTCTCGGGCATCCTTTTTACGTTTGTCCGTGGGGTCTTCTGTTTTGTCCTGACCGCTTTCGCTCTCTGCCATGACTCAGCGCGCCCGTGCCAGTTCGCGTAGCAACTGCAAGGCCTCGCTGGCCAGCGGTTGATACTGGTTGAGAATGTCCGCCAGACCCACCCAGACGATGAACAGGCCGAGCACCATGGTCAGCGGAAAACCGATCGAGAAGATATTCAGTTGCGGCGCGGCGCGGGTCATCACGCCGAAGGCGATGTTGACTACCAGCAAAGCAGTGATCGCTGGCAGCACCAGCAGCAACGCGGCGCCAAGCACCCAGCCGAGTTTGCCGGCCAGTTCCCAGTAATGCTCAACCATCAGACCGCCGCCGACCGGCAGCGTGGTGAAGCTTTCAGTCAGGACTTCGAACACCACCAGGTGGCCGTTCATCGACAGGAAGAGCAGCGTCACCAGCATGGTGAAGAACTGACCGATCACCGCCACCGAAACGCCGTTGGTAGGGTCGATCATCGAAGCGAAGCCCATACCCATCTGCACCGCGACAATCTGCCCGGCGACGGCAAAGGCCTGGAAGAACAGTTGCAGGGAAAATCCGAGCACGGCGCCGACCAGAATCTGCTCGCCGATCAACATTAGACCGCTGAGGTCAAGCGGGCTGACGGCGGGCATCGGCGGTAGCGCCGGGGTGATGACCACGGTGATCGCCACGGCGAAATACAGGCGCACGCGGCGCGGGATCAGGGTGGTGCCGAACACCGGCATGACCATCAGCATCGACGCCACGCGAAACAGCGGCAACATGAACGACGCCACCCAGGTGCTGATCTGGGTGTCGGTCAACTGAAGCAGCGATTGCATGGCTTAGCCGATGACCATCGGGATGTTTTTGTACAGCTGGATGATGTATTCCATGAACGTCTGCACGATCCACGGACCGCCGATGATCAGGGTCACCAGCATCACCAGAAGGCGCGGCAGGAAGCTCAGGGTCTGTTCGTTGATCTGCGTGGCGGCCTGGAACATCGACACCAGCAGGCCGACCAGCAGGCTCGGCACCACCAGGATGGCGACCATCATGGTGGTCAGCCACAGCGCTTCACGAAAGATATCGACCGCGACTTCCGGCGTCATGGCGAAACACCTCCAAAACTGCTGGCCAGGGTGCCGATGATCAGCGCCCAGCCATCCACCAGCACGAACAGCATGATCTTGAACGGCAACGAGATGATCAGCGGCGAGAGCATCATCATACCCATGGCCATCAGCACGCTCGCCACGACGAGGTCGATGATCAGGAACGGGATGAAGATCATGAAGCCGATCTGGAACGCGGTTTTAAGTTCGGAAGTCACGAACGCCGGCACCAGGATGGTCAGCGGCGCCTGATCCGGGGTGGCGATGTCGGTGCGCTTGGACAGGCGCATGAACAGCTCCAGATCGCTGGTGCGGGTCTGCGCGAGCATGAAATCCTTGATCGGCACCTGAGCTTTTTCCACCGCTTGCTGCGCAGTGAGGGTTTCCGACAGATACGGTTGCAATGCGTCGTTATTCACCCGGTCGAATACCGGCGCCATGATGAACAGCGTCAGGAACAGCGCCATGCCGGTGAGGATCTGGTTCGACGGCGTCTGTTGCAGACCGAGGGCCTGACGCAGGATCGAGAAGACGATGATGATCCGCGTGAAACTGGTCATCAGAATGACCGCCGCCGGAATAAAGCTCAGCGCGGTCATGATCAGCAGGATCTGCAGACTGACCGAATATTCCTGCGCGCCGTCGGCATTGGTGCCCAGCGTAATCGCCGGGATCGACAACGGATCGGCAGCCAACGCCAGCGGCGCGGCCAGCAACAGGACCAGCGTCAAGACGATGCGGAGCGCACCCATTACTTCGTATCCTTCTGATCCTTGCCGAGAATTTTCAGCAGATGCTGAGCAAATTCCGGCGTCGCTTTTTCACTGGCGGAGGGCACTTCGACCGGTTCCTTGAGCACATGCAGCGCGGTGATGGTGCCGGGGCTGAGGCCGAGCAGGATCTGCTCGTTGCCGACCTGTACCAGCATCAATCGGTCACGCGGGCCGAGCGCGCGCGAACCGATCAACTCGATCACCTGCCCCTTGCCCGCCGGCCCTGCCTGCTGCACGCGGCGCAGCAGCCAGGCGAGGAAGAAGATCAAGCCCAGCACCAGCAGCAAACCGAACACCAGTTGCGTCAACTGCCCGGCCACGCCGCTGTTGACCATTGGCGCGGTGGCGGCAGGCGCAGCCGTGGTTGCGCCCGGCTCGGCAGCCAGCACACTCAACGGCAATGCCAGCAGACCCCAGAGAAACCTTTTCACTCAGCGCAGCTTCTTGATGCGTTCGCTTGGGCTGATCACGTCGGTCAGGCGGATGCCGAACTTCTCGTTGACCACCACTACTTCGCCGTGGGCGATCAAGGTGCCGTTGACCAGCACGTCGAGCGGCTCACCGGCCAGACGATCGAGCTCGATCACCGAACCCTGGTTGAGTTGCAGCAGGTTGCGGATGTTGATGTCGGTACTGCCGACTTCCATGGAAATCGACACCGGAATGTCGAGGATCACGTCCAGGTTCGGACCGTCGAGGGTCACCGGATCGTTGTTCTTCGGCACGCTGCCGAACTCTTCCATCGGCAGACGGTTGGAGCTGGAAGTGCCGGCGTCGGCGGCCAGCAGTGCATCGATGTCAGCCTGGCCGGCGTCACCGGTTTCTTCCAGGGCCGCAGCCCATTCATCGGCCAGTGCCTGATCGTCCTGCGCGTTCATATCGTCGTTCATCATGTGTCCTCGGCGGGCAACAATTCGGTTAAATACGGGGGTGAAAGGCGCCGCCTCAGCGACGCTCGATCGGCTCGATCACTTGCAACGCGAGGTTGCCTTTGTGCGAGCCCATCTTGACCTTGAAGGCCGGCACGCCGTTGGCGCGCATGATCATGTCTTCCGGCATCTCGACCGGGATCACATCGCCCGGTTGCATGTGCAGGATGTCGCGCAGCTTCAACTGGCGGCGGGCCACGGTGGCACCGATGGGCACGTCGACATCGAGCACGTCCTGGCGCAGGGCATTGACCCAGCGCTCGTCCTGATCGTCGAGGTCGGACTGGAAACCGGCGTCGAGCATTTCCCGCACCGGCTCGATCATCGAGTACGGCATGGTCACGTGCAGGTCGCCGCCACCGCCATCGAGTTCGATGTGGAAGGTGGAGACGACAATTGCTTCGCTCGGGCCGACGATGTTGGCCATGGCCGGGTTCACTTCCGAGTTGATGTACTCGAAATTGACTTCCATGATCGCCTGCCAGGCTTCCTTCAGATCGACGAAGGCCTGCTCGAGCACCATGCGCACCACGCGCAGTTCGGTCGGGGTGAATTCACGCCCTTCGATCTTGGCGTGACGGCCGTCGCCGCCGAAGAAGTTGTCCACCAGTTTGAACACCAGTTTGGCGTCGAGGATGAACAGCGCAGTGCCGCGCAGCGGTTTGATCTTGACCAGATTGAGGCTGGTCGGCACGTACAGCGAGTGCACGTATTCGCCGAACTTCATCACCTGCACGCCACCGACGGCAACGTCCGCCGAGCGGCGCAGCATGTTGAACATGCTGATGCGGGTGTAGCGGGCGAAACGCTCGTTGATCATTTCCAGCGTCGGCATGCGTCCACGGACGATGCGATCCTGGCTGGTCAGGTCGTAGCTTTTGACACTGCCGGGTTCGGCAGCATTATCGGTCTGTACCAGACCATCATCGACGCCATGCAACAGCGCATCGATTTCATCCTGGGACAGCAGATCCTGCACGGCCATGTCGTGTTCCTACTGCAGTACGAAATTAGTGAAAAGCAACTGTTCGATGACCACTTTGCCCAGCTCTTTCTGCGCTACTTCCTGGACGCTGGCGGTGGCCTTCTGGCGCAACATCTCCTGGCCGACCGGGGTCGCCAGTGTGGCGAAATCCTGACCGGAGAAGAGCATCACCAGGTTGTTGCGGATAACCGGCATGTGCACTTTGAGCGCGTCCAGATCGGCCTGGTTACGCGCCAGCATGGTAATGCTCACCTGCATGTAGCGCTGACGGCCGTTCTGGTTGTAGTTGGCAACGAAGGCTGGCGCCATCGGCTCGAAAATCGCTGCCTGCTTGCCGACCGGCGCTGCTTCAGCGGCCTCGGCAGGCTTGCTCTGGGCGCCGTGCATGAAGAACCAGGTCGCCCCGACGGATGCACCAATGGCCACCAGCAACGCCAGCACGATCACGATGATCAGCTTGAGTTTGCCTTTGGTTGCCGGGTCTTTTACTGCTGCAGCTTCGCTCTTCGCCATGCCAATAATCCGTCACTAATCGGGGGTTTCACAGTCGCACGGCAAGGCAAGAGCAAGTGTTATGCCAGAAGTGTCGGAGGCTGAAGGGAGGGCGACATAAAACAAATGTAGGAGTGAGCCTGCTCGCGATTGCGGTGTGTCAGTCAACGAGTCCGCTAA
>NZ_QETJ01000175.1:0-9225 GCF_003105095.1 Pseudomonas sp. NDM
GATAGCGGAGTGTCAGTCAGAAGATGTTGGCTGATCCAGCGCTATCGCGAGCAGGCTCACTCCTACAAAGGATTTTTGTCGGCTCGGAGATTCCATAGACCAAAAAAAACGCCCCGAACCAGTCGGGGCGTTTTCATGTGTGGCTCGGCAGCGGGGACTTACTTGCCTTCCCAGCGCTTCAGCACCAGCGTGGCGTTGGTGCCGCCGAAGCCGAAGCTGTTGCTCATCACAGTGTTGATGGTGGCATTCTCGCGGGTCTTGGTCAGCACCGGCAGATCGGCCACTTCCGGGTCCAGCTCGTCGATGTTGGCGGAGCCGGCAATGAAGTTGCCTTCCATCATCAGCATGCAGTAGATCGCTTCGTGCACGCCGGCAGCGCCCAGGGAGTGACCGGACAGGCTCTTGGTCGAGCTGATCGCTGGAGCCTTGTCGCCGAACACTTCACGCACACCTTTCATTTCCGCGACGTCGCCGACCGGAGTCGAAGTGCCGTGGGTGTTCAGGTAGTCGATCGGGGTGTCGACGGTGGACAGCGCCTGCTGCATGCAGCGGATCGCGCCTTCGCCGCTTGGGGCAACCATGTCGTAGCCGTCGGACGTTGCGCCGTAGCCAACGATCTCGGCGTAGATTTTCGCGCCGCGGGCCAGAGCGTGTTCCAGCTCTTCGACGACAACCATGCCGCCGCCGCCAGCGATGACGAAACCGTCACGGTCCTTGTCGTAGGCGCGGGAAGCTTGTTCCGGGGTGTCATTGCGCTTGCTGGACAGGGCGCCCATGGCGTCGAACAGGAAAGACTGGCTCCAGTGCTCTTCTTCACCACCACCGGCGAAGACGATGTCCTGCTTGCCCATCTGGATCTGTTCCATGGCGGTACCGATGCAGTGAGCACTGGTGGCGCAGGCAGATGCGATGGAGTAGTTCAGGCCCTTGATCTTGAATGGCGTGGCCAGGCAGGCGGAAACGGTGCTGCTCATGGTCCGCGTGACGCGGTACGGGCCGACGCGTTTCACGCCTTTCTCACGGAGGATGTCCAGCGCTTCCATCTGGTTCAGCGTGGAGGCACCGCCGGAGCCGGCGATCAGGCCGGTGCGCGGGTTGGACACCTGCTCTTCGGTCAGGCCGGAGTCAGTGATGGCGTCTTTCATGGCCAGGTAGGCATAAGCCGCTGCATGGCCGACGAAGCGATAGATCTTGCGATCGATCAGCTCTTCAAGGTTGAGGTCGATGGAGCCGGAAACCTGGCTACGCAGACCCATTTCAGCATATTCCGGGTTGAACCGGATGCCAGGGCGGCTTGCACGCAGGTTAGCGGAGACGGTCTCTTTGTCATTGCCCAGGCACGAAACGATGCCCAGACCAGTGATAACGACGCGGCGCATGCGAATAACCCTTAGAAGTTGTCAGTGGAGGTGAACACGCCGACGCGCAGGCCTTCGGCGGTGTAGATTTCGCGTCCGTCGACACTCACCGAACCATCGGCGATGGCCATGTTCAGCTTGCCCTTGAGGACGCGTTTGATATGAATGTTGTAAGTGACTTTCTTGGCGGTCGGCAGCACCTGACCGAAGAATTTCACCTCGCCCGAACCCAGCGCACGGCCGCGGCCCGGCAGGCCTTGCCAGCCGAGGAAGAAGCCGACCAGTTGCCACATGGCATCCAGACCCAGGCAGCCCGGCATCACCGGATCGCCTTCGAAATGGCAGGCGAAGAACCACAGGTCAGGGTTGATATCCAGTTCGGCGACCAATTCACCTTTGCCGTACTTGCCGCCTTCTTCGCTGATATGGGTGATGCGATCCACCATCAGCATGTTCGGGGCGGGCAGTTGCGCGTTACCTGGGCCGAACAGCTCACCGCGACTGCAGCGCAGCAGGTCTTCCCGAGTAAAGGCGTTTTGTTTGGTCATGCGAGCTCCTCAATAATCCCATGCGGCAGGTGGGGCAGATCTTCCCGACCGTTCGAAGCGTTCATGCCTCGAACCGGCAGCCTACTCATAGACTATTGCGTTGTGGTGAAAGTCACAGCACCAAGGACATGAATGTACACTTGTGCACTGAAATTTTTAATCAAGCCCCTTTTGGGGCTCGTTCGGGTGCCTAAGACTGCCGCACTTTCGCTTTTCACGCCAGTCGCAGATGGTCGAAAGGCCCACACTACGACACCCAGCGCTGCAAAATCTGCTGCAGGTCATTGCGTTTGAACGGCTTGGCCAGGTAATCGTTCATACCCGCCGCCAGACAGGTTTCGCGGTCGCCCTGCAAGGCATTGGCAGTCAGCGCGATGATCGGCACATCGCGGCGTCCGGGCAGGTCGCGAATCTGCCGCGTGGCCTCGTAGCCGTCGATGAACGGCAGGCGGCAGTCCATCAGAATCACTTCGAATTCGCCGTCCCCGGCGCTGCGCACCGCTTGCGCGCCATCGGTCGCCACGCTGACGGCAAAACCCAGACTGCGCAGCATCGCTTCGATCACGGTCTGGTTGACCGGGTTGTCTTCGACCAGCAACACATGACGCCCGTCGCCCTGACCGCTGCCGTTCAGCGCACGCGGCGCGGCCAGCGCCGGCATTGCCTGCTTATAGAGCGCCAATGGAATTTCCAGCGTGAACACCGAACCGCGTCCTTCCTCACTCTGCGCGCGCAAGGTGCCGCCCATGCGTTCGGCGAGCGTGCGCGCGATCGGCAGACCCAGGCCGGTGCCGCCGTAACGGCGGGAGATCGAGCTGTCGGCCTGCTGGAAGGCATTGAACATCAGCTCCAGACTCTGCGATGAAATGCCGATGCCGCTGTCGCGCACCGAGCAGGTGAACCACAGCAGTTCATGATCCAGCGATTGCCATTGCGCCTCGATGCTGACCCGGCCCTGCTCGGTGAACTTCAAGGCATTGCCGACCAGATTGACCAGAATCTGCCGGATCCGCGTCGGATCGCCCTGCACCTGCAAACCGCGCATGTCGTCGGGAATGCGCAGATTCAGCGCCAGGCCTCGCTGCACCGCACTGTGCTGGAACGATTGCGCGCAGGCGCCGATCAGCTCGGCGAGGTTGAACGGAATGTGCTCAAGCTCCAGCTCCGAACGTTCGATTCGCGAGAAGTCGAGAATGTCGTTGATGACCTTGAGCAAATGCTCGGTCGACTCCGAAGCGAGAGCGGCGTACTCCACCTGCTCGTCAGTCATCTCGGTGGTTTCGAGCAACTGCAGCATGCCCAGCACGCCGTTCATGGGGGTGCGCAGTTCGTGGCTCATCATCGCCAGGAAATCCGATTTGGCGTTGTTGGCCTTTTCCGCTTCTTCGCGGGTCTGGATCAGTTGCGCCATCGCCTGTTGCTGTTCGCGACTGGCCTGTTCCAGCGCCTGGGCGAGGTTGTTGATGTGCTGCGACAGCGCGCCCAGTTCGGTGTCGTCGACAATCGGCAGCGGGGTTTTGTAGTCGCCTTCCTGAATCGCCTTGACTGCATCGCCGATGTCGCGGATCGGTTGCGACAGACTGCCGGCCAGACGCCGGGCGACGACGAAGGTGAAGAGCAGGGCAAACAGCGCGAGAATCCCGGCCTTGAACAGGATCTCCTGCTGGCGCTGACTGAAAGCGTCGTTGGACAGGCCGACGATCACCCGCCCCAGATAATCCTCGCCCGCGGCGCTGTTGCTGACTTTGCCGTCCTGGAAAAAATCATTGTGCAAAGCGATCCGCTGCAGGCGCACCGGGGCCTGGAACACTTCGACCTGATGGGGGCGGCTGTGGCTGTCGGCCGGTTGTTCGACATACACCAGAATCCGGTTGGCGCTGTCCTGCACTTCGAGAAAACGCACATTGGGCGTGGCCAGTGTCGCTTTGAGCAGGCTTTCCAGCACTTCGTTGTTGCCCGAAATCACCCCGTATTCCGTGGCCGGGGCCAGTTGGTTGGCGATCAACTGGCCGGTGTGGTTCAGCTCCTGACGCAAATCCTGGATGCGTACGAAGGTAAAGAAGCTGATCAACAGCAACGTCAGCAACAGCGCCGGGCCAAGGCTGATCAGCTGGGTGCGGGTGTTGATGTCCCAACGGCGACGGAAATTCATGGGCGGCGCTCTCCTTCGGCCAAGGCACTGGCGACAGATGCTTCATTCAACGGTTCGATGCCTAGGGAACGAGCCACCTGCGCATTACTTGAGACTTTGAAACGATCGGGATAGAGCGCCCGCGGCCATGCGCTGGTCGGCTGATCGAGCAAATGGTCGAGGATCGCCAGCCAGTCGCTTTGATCGCTGTAGGTACTGGCGAGACTGCCAGCGCGAACGAATGCAATGTTGGGGCCGATCAGCGCAACCTGCCGCGAGTAGCTGCTGAGCAACAGATTCTTTGCAGTTTGCGAGTTGTACAGATCGGGGTCGTCGAGACCGAGCAATACGTCGCTGTTTTTCAGCACGGCTTGCAACGGACGGCTGTCGTGGGTGTTGTCCCAGCGCTGGCTGACGATGTCCAGATTCAAGGACCGGGCAGCCACGCGCAGTTCGTCGAGAAGGAATTCGCCGTGCTCATCGAACAGCACGCCGACGCGCCGGGCCTGGGGCAGAATCCGCCGGATCAGTTGCAGTTGTCGGCTCAGCGGCGGGTCGCTCCACAGCAGACTCAGGCGCGCCGGATGGGCATCGGCGAAACGCTGGCGCGCCTGCAAGCGGCTGATGCGCAACACCAGGGTCGACGGGCCTTGCGCGTCCTGCAGGCGCCAGTCGAGGCTCGGCAGATCGAGCAGGATCAGGCGCAGGCTGGCCGGCAGTTTGCCCGGCGCCGGCAGGCTCGCCAGCGGCTGAAACCGCACGTTGTCGGTCGGGCGCAGTTCACTCAATGCTTGGACGAACGCCTGCACGCCGGGGCTTTCCTCGGCGCCGGTCAGGAGAATGTCGGCGGCTTGCACCGCGACCCCGTGCAGCCACGCGGTCAAGAACAGGCAGAGCCCCGCCAGCCAGTGGCCAAGGGTTGGCGTCTTCCGTGACGAGCCGTTGCGCATCCTAGAACTCCAGCTCGGCGCTGAAATACATCACCCGGCGTTCGTCATAATTGTTATCGACGAAGGTGTTCGGCTGATGGTCGAGACGCTGTTGCAGCACGCCCGCCAGTTGCAGCTGCGCTTTGCCAATGGCGATGCGTTTGGCGATGCGCGTGTCGACGCGTTCGAAGCGATAGCCGTTGAGCGCGTTGTCTCCGTAATAGAAGAGGGCGCTGTTCCAGCCATGCCCCCAGTTACGCAGCCAACCGGCGGAACCGCTGTTGCGCGAGGTGAACTGCTGATCCAGCGGATTGCTCGCCTCGGCGTCGACGAAGGCGTAGGTGAAGCGCAAACGGTCGGCGCTGCTGAGGCGCCAGTCGAGTTGCGTTTCCGTGCCGCGAAAGCGCGAACTGTTGGCGTTGCTGGCGATGTACTGATTGTTGCGCAGCGGCTCGCTGATCATCCCGGTGATTTCGTCGTAGAACAGCTTCACGTCTACGGCCAGTCCGAGTTCGGCGAAATAGCCGTTGTAGCCCAATTCCCGCGAGCGCATGTGCTCCTGATCGAGATCGCCGGGGCCGCGGGTCTTGACGAAATAGCGCGCCGACGACTGGCCATACGCCGAAGGTCGCAGGTTGCTGACCTGATAGCTCCAGTTGACGTTGTTCTCGAACATGTCCGGCGAACGGATCGCCTCCGAGTACACCGCGCGCAGGCCGTGACGCGGGTTGATCAGGTAGTTGACCGCGAAGCGCGGGGTCAGCGAACTGCCGATCAGTTGCGTGTCTTCGAACATCGCACCGCCCTGCACCAGCCAGTGCTCGGTAGCGCGCCATTCCAGTTGGCCGAAAGCGCGCCAGGTGGTGTCGTCGAGGGTACCGTTGAAGTACGTCTCGGAGTCGGCGCGGTCGTAGCGGTAGTTGAGCCCGCTGACCAGGCGCAGGCTGTCGGACAGGCTGAGGGTGTCTTGCAGTTCGAGGTCGTAACGCGACTCGCGGGCGCTCTGATCGATGTCGCCGCACAGGGTTCTGCTCGCGCCGTTACGCCATTGTTCGAGCACCTGATTGGCCAGGGCCATTTCCTCTGGCGTGCCGGGTGCCGCGCCGGGGCCGGTGAATTGGCTGATGTTGCGCGCCAGGCGTTCGGTGTAATTCGGGTTGAGCTGCCACAATTGCGTCAGTTCAGGACTGAACGACACCTCGGCATCGCAGGCGCGCCAGACTTGCTGGCGGTCCCAATGCTGCGCCGAGCCTTGCACGTAAAGGCTGTGTTCCGGGTTGATATCGAGGTTCCAGCGCACCGAGCCGGCGTAATCCTTAGCGACCACGTCGGAATTGTTCCCGGCGTCGGTAATCCCGGAGAACACCGGGCGGTAGGTATAAGGCCGCTGATTGCTGCCGTCCTTGGCGTTGAGCTGCCAGTCGAGGCTTTGTCCTTCATTGAGGTCGTGGCTGACCGCCAGACTCAGACGATTCAAGCGCCGACTGTCGCGGTAATCGGCGCCGTTGCGGTCGCTGTCGAAACCGTCATCTTCCTGGCCGGACAGCGAAAGGCGCAAATCGCCGCCATCCCAACCGGTGCCCTGGCTGGCATAAAAGTCGTTGATGCCGCGCTGGCCGCGAGTGATTTTCAGGCGCGTGCCGTGGCTGTCGGCCGGGTGGCGAGTGATGATGTTGATCACCGCCATCAATGCGTTGGCGCCGTAGCTGACGGTGTTCGGGCCGCGAAACACCTCGATCCGCTCGATGTCGTCCATGGCCACTGGAATATCGCTCCAGTCCACCGTCGCCAGACCGGCGCGATACACCGAACGGCCATCGATCAGCACCTGCATGCGTCGTGCTTCGCTGGCGTTGGTGCCGTGGTAATTCACCGCCGGCTGATTGCCGTTGATGTTGCCGACCATCATTCCCGGCACCAGCCGCAGCAGTTCGCTGATATCGCGGGCACCGCTGGCAGTGATCAATTCGTTGTCGAGGACGGTCATGCTCCCGGGCACTTCTGCCGGCGTCTGCTTCAGCCGCGTGGCCGTGAGCACCGGCGGCAGCGTCTGGCTGTCGACGAACAGGTCGTCCGCCAGCACCAGCGGGCTGAACAGCAGTGCCAGTAGCAGGGGCGAGCGCGGGGGAGGAGGGCCAGAAAACACGACACAGCCTGTAGAGAGAAGAATTGGCGCGCATGTTAACCGAGGGCGGCGACTTTTCCAGTGACGTTACAGGCATTTTCCTAGGCTTTATTGGTCTTCTTCCTACAAATGTCGGTAATTGTTGCTGGGGCTGGCCGCCACCGGGGCGCCCCGTATAATGCCTGGCATCGCCACTGGTATGGATTAACGGATTGCATATGACTGAACAGCGCCCGATTGCGGTCCTGGGAGGCGGAAGTTTTGGTACCGCCGTGGCCAATCTGCTGGCCGAGAACGGCCATCAAGTCCTTCAGTGGATGCGTGACCCCGAGCAGGCCGAGGCCATCCGGGTCAATCGCGAAAACCCCCGCTACCTCAAAGGCATCAAGATTCTGCCGGGGGTGAGCGCCGTCACCGACCTGCAGGCCACCCTCGACGCCTGCGATCTGTGCTTTGTCGCGCTGCCCTCCAGCGCCTTGCGCACGGTGCTTGCGGCCCACGCCCAGCGCTTGAGCGGCAAGATGCTGGTCAGCCTGACCAAAGGCATTGAAGCGCAGACCTTCAAACTGATGAGCCAGATCCTCGAAGAGATCGCCCCGCAGGCGCGGATCGGCGTGTTGTCGGGGCCGAACCTGGCGCGGGAAATCGCCGAACATGCATTGACCGCCACAGTGGTCGCCAGCGAAGACGAAGAGCTGTGCAAACAGGTGCAAGCCGCGCTGCACGGGCGTACCTTCCGCGTTTACGCCAGCGCCGACCGGTTCGGTGTCGAACTGGGCGGTGCGTTGAAAAACGTTTACGCGATCATCGCCGGCATGGCGGTGGCGCTGGAGATGGGCGAGAACACCAAGAGCATGCTGATCACTCGCGCCTTGGCCGAGATGACCCGCTTCGCTGTGAATCAAGGCGCCAACCCGATGACCTTTCTCGGCCTGGCCGGGGTCGGCGATCTGATCGTGACGTGTTCGTCGCCCAAGAGCCGCAACTATCAGGTCGGTTTCGCCCTTGGTCAGGGCTTGAGCCTCGACGAAGCGGTGTCGCGTCTCGGCGAAGTCGCCGAAGGGGTCAATACCCTCAAAGTGCTCAAGGCCAAGTCCCAGGAAGTCGGTGTGTACATGCCGCTGGTCGCCGGGCTGCACGCAATCCTGTTCGAAGGACGCACGCTGGAGCAGGTGATCGGTCTACTGATGCGTGCCGAGCCGAAAACTGACGTCGACTTTATTTCCACCAGCGGTTTCAACTGATTCAGCTGTTACACGGACAGGAAGCAAGCCATGAACGATCCGAAAACCGAAACCCAGTACGAATCCATTCTCCTGCGGGTGTTGTGGATGATCGTTTATCTGCTGGTCTGGCAAGTCGCGCAATTCATCCTCGGCGCGGTGGTACTGGTGCAACTGATCTACCGTTTGATCTACGGCGCACCGAGCGCCAGCCTGATGAATTTTGGCGACAGCCTCAGCCAGTTCCTCGCGCAGATCGGCCGCTTCGGCACGTTCCACAGTGACCAGAAGCCCTGGCCGTTCGCCGACTGGCCTGCGCCGCGCACCCCGGAAGGGGAAACGCCGCACACCGTCGCCCCGGCCGCGCATCCGGTGCGCGATGAGGAGCCCAAACTATGAAACTCTGGGTATTGCGTCACGGTGAGGCGGTGCCTCACGGCTCGAAAATCGATTCCGAACGTGAGCTGACCGAGCACGGCCGCAACGAAGCCCTGACGAGCGCGGCGCATCTGATGGGCCAGCCGCTGACCGCGATTTACGCCAGCCCTTATCTGCGCGCGCAGCAGACTGCGCAGATCGTTCGTGAGGTACTCGGCTTCGAGCCGGAGATCCGCACGGTCGACTGGCTGACGCCGGATACTGATCCCGACAAGGTGGCCGAGCAATTGGTTGCGGTGAGCAATGTACTGCTGGTCAGCCACAACCCGTTGGTGGGCAATCTGCTCAGCTATCTGCAACATGGCGCCGGGCATCCACCGGAGCGAGTCAGTACAGCGGGACTGGCGGAGCTCGAACACAGTGAACTGCTGATTGGCTCAATGAAGCTCAATAGCCTTAAGCACCCTTAAAAGCAAAGATCGCAGCCTTCGGCAGCTCCTACATTGGAATGCATACCCCTGTAGGAGCTGCCG
>NZ_QETJ01000176.1:0-9179 GCF_003105095.1 Pseudomonas sp. NDM
AAGGCCATCACTGACTCCACGCCCAAATGCCATTGCACCAAATTGGTGCTCCAACCCCATCCCCTAGCACAAAATCGTGACTACCCAGTCACCGTTTTAGCCCACTCCAGACGAAAAACATGCCCTTCGTCGGAGCATTCCCTCCGCTAAACCCTCACTTACATCCCGACACAACCGATTGTCGAACAATTTACCCATTTGCCCTTACCCGCTCTAGGATCTGGCCTAGACTGATTTTTCAGTGGTTAAACCACTCGGTCATACCGACGAAAAAAAGTCGAAACTTTTGCTTCACGCCACAGGTCATCAGAACAACTGGGCGAAAGCGACTGGTGTAATCCTTGCAACGGCCTCACCACCCATTCTGCTTGCGCGTGTTGGGTCAGCATTTGCTCACCGATGCGTGGCGCCTTTGCGCCCGGCCACAGGACTTGGCCACGAAACAGCTTGTTCGAGACAAGAATCAGATCACACACGGGAGATACATATGATCAGTGCGGCATTGGATATTCAGGGAGAGCGTGCTCACCAGTCGCTTGGAGAATCGAGCACCGTCAGTGTTCCCGGCAGCCGACAGATCAACGTACCCGGCACCAAAGCGCTTGCTCCGGTAGCAAGCCAGAACCCCAACAAGAAGAAAGTGTTGTTCGTTACGTCCGAAATCGCCGATCTGGTCAAGACCGGCGGTCTCGGTGACGTCTCCGCTGCCCTGCCCCGGGCCATGGCTCATCTGCATGACGTGCGTGTGCTGATTCCCGGTTACCCGCAGGTGGTGCACAGCGAAAACCCGATTCACATCATCGGCGAGCTGGGTGGCCACGCCGCGCTGCCACCTTGCAAGATCGGGCGCATGGACATGCCCGATGGCCTGGTGATCTACGTGTTGATCTGCCCTGAACTCTATGAGCGTGAAGGTGGCCCATACGGCGCCAACAACGGCCGCGACTGGCCGGACAACCATATTCGCTTCGCCCGTCTGGGTCTGGCCGCTGCCGACATCGCCGCCAACCTCGCACAAATCCACTGGCGCCCGGATCTGGTGCACGCCCACGACTGGCCTGCTGGCCTCGCGCCCGCTTACATGCACTGGCGCGGGCAGCGCACGCCGACTCTGTTCACCATTCACAACCTTGCCTACCAGGGCGTGACCAGCCTCGGTTCCTGCCCGGAGCTTGGGATTCCCGCCCACGCACTGCAACAGGAAGGCATGGAGTTCTACGGCAAGATGTCGTTCCTCAAGGCCGGCATGGCCTATTCGAGCCACATCACCACCGTCAGCGCCACGTATGCCCAGGAAATCACCACCCCGGACTTCGGCTGCGGCCTCGACGGTTTCCTCGCTGCAAAAACCCAGCAAGGCTTGCTCAGCGGCATTCCTAACGGCATCGACGAGAGCTGGGACTCGGCGACTGACCCGCACCTGTTCGCCCCGTTTGCCATCGGCGACTGGGAAGGCAAGGCGGTCAATGCCGCCCACGTCCGTGAGCTGTTCGGCCTGCACGATTCCACCGGTCCACTGTTCGCGGTGGTCTCGCGTCTGGTCTATCAGAAAGGCCTCGACCTCACCGAAGCGGTGTCCGAGTTCATCGTGCAGAACGGTGGCCAGATCGCGATCATCGGTCGCGGCGAGCCGGAAGAAGAACAAGCCATGCGCGAATTGGCCCTGCGTTTCCCAGGCCAGATCGGCGTGCGCATCGGCTTCAATGAAACCGATGCCCGGCGCATGTTCGCCGGCAGCGATTTCCTCCTGATGCCATCGCGTTACGAGCCGTGCGGCTTGAGCCAGATGTACGCCCAGCGTTTCGGCTCGTTGCCGGTCGCGCGCAACACCGGCGGTCTGGCCGACACCATTGAAAACGGCGTCACCGGCTTCCTTTTCGATGAATCCACCGTTGATAGCTATAAAGAAGCCCTGAGCCGCGCGTTCAAGGTCTTCGCCTTCCCGGAACTGCTCAATGCCATGCGTTGCCGGGCCATGGCCGCACCGTTCAACTGGAGCAAAGCAGTTGAACCCTACGCCGAACTTTACGAACAGCTGGTCGCCAAGGCGTTGGGTAAAGCCAGCCACAAATAACCAGGGAGTTGCAGAAAATGCCGTCAAGGACCCAAGAAACCTGGCCCCACGGCGCGATCATGCTGGATGCCGAGCACACGCAATTTGCGTTGTGGGCGCCTGACGCGTTCTACGTCAGTGTGGAACTGGAAGATGGAAAATCGTTGCCGATGCTGCCACAGGGCGACGGTTGGTTTGTGATCAAGGCCAGCTGCCCGGCGGGCAGCCGCTACCGCTACTGCATCGATGGCGAGCTGGAGGTGCCGGACCCGGCCTCCAGAGCGCAGGATGTTGACCTTGACCGCCACAGTATGGTGGTCGACCCGCATGCCTATCAATGGCGGCACACGACCTGGAATGGTCGGCCATGGAGCGAAGCGGTGATCTACGAGTTGCACGTCGGTGCGCTCGGTGGTTTTGCCGAAGTCGAACAGCACCTCGCGCGGCTGGTGGCACTGGGTATTACCGCGATTGAACTGATGCCGCTGGCGCAATTCCCCGGTGATCGCAACTGGGGCTATGACGGGGTGCTGCCCTATGCGCCTCAAGCCTCCTATGGCACGCCCGAACAACTCAAACACCTGATCGACACCGCCCATGGCCATGGCCTGGCGGTGATTCTCGACGTCGTCTACAACCACTTCGGGCCTGACGGCAACTATCTGCATCGCTACGCCAAAAGCTTTTTCCGCGAGGACAAGCACACGCCCTGGGGTGCGGCGATCGACTTCCGCCGCCCGGAAGTGCGTGAGTTCTTTATTGAAAACGCCTTGATGTGGTTGCTCGAATACCGTTTCGACGGCCTGCGTCTGGACGCGGTGCACGCGATTGAAGACCCGGACTTTCTCAGCGATCTGGCCCGGCGTATTCGCCAGCAGATCGACCCGACCCGCCACGTCTGGCTGACCGTCGAGAACGAACTGAACCAGTCGAGCCTGTTGGAAACCGATTACGACGCGCAATGGAACGATGACGGTCATAACGCCTTGCACGTGCTACTGACCGGTGAAACCGATGCCTATTACGCCGACTATGCCGCGCAACCTACCGAGCAACTGGTTCGCTGCCTGAGTCAGGGCTTCGTATTCCAGGGCCACATCACCCGTCATGGCGAACCGCGCGGCGAGCCAAGCGAACATCTGCCCTCCACCGCGTTCGTGCTGTTTTTGCAGAACCATGACCAGATCGGCAATCGCGCTTTTGGCGAGCGTCTGCATCAGCTCGCCGACCCGCGTGCGGTGCAAGCGGCCACCGTGTTGTTGCTGCTGTCGCCAATGATTCCGCTGATCTTCATGGGCGACGAATTCGCCGCCGAGCAACCGTTTCTGTTTTTCACCAGCCACCACGGTGAACTGGCGGAACTGGTGCGTGAAGGCCGGCGCAACGAATTCGCCGCGTTCAGCGCGTTTACCGATCCGCACAAGCGCGAGCAAATCCCCGATCCGAATGCCGAGAACACCTTCCACGCCTCGCAGCCGCGACTGGTCGGCAGCGGCACACCGTTACAACAGCAGACCCAGGAGCTTTACCGGCAACTGCTGAAGTTGCGTCATCAGTACATCATCCCAAATCTCTCCGGGACCCAGGCGCTGGGTGCGCAAATGCTCGGCTACGGCGCAGTCAGCGCACGCTGGCGGCTGGGCGATGGCAGTGAGCTGCGAATTGACCTGAACCTCAGTGATACGCCAGTGGTCAACCCTGCACAGACCGATACCGAGTGGCTGTTTCAACAGCCTGCCGCCATCGAACTGTCGGACCCGAACCAACTGCCGGCGTACACCGCGCTCGTCAGCCTCACGGCCGCACCCCTTTTGCACCCCCTGAACGGAGAGCGCCTATGAGCGATGCGCAACTGGAAATACTCGCCAGCCGAGCCGGCCTCGCCGTCGACTGGATCGACGCCAACGGGCGTCAACAGAAAGTCGCTCCTGCTGTGCTGCGCAACGTCCTGATCGGACTTGGCCACCCGGCCAGCACTGCGCAAGAAATCGATGCCAGCCTGCTGGAACTGCAAGAGGTCCAGCAGGACCGCCATTTGCCGCCCCTGTTGACTTGCGACGTGGGCGTTGCCTTGAATCTGAGTCGCTATTTCTCACCGGAGACGCCCTGCGAGATTCATCTTGAAGATGGCTCGCAGCTGAACCTCAAGCTGGACAACGAAGCGATGCTGCCCGGTCTGATTCCGGTCGGTTACCAGCAAGTGCACATCGGCGATCAGTATTTCACCCTGGCCGTGGCACCCGAGCGTTGCTTCAGCGTCGGCGATGCCGTCGATAGTCCTATCCCCCGCGCCTGGGGTCTGAGCGCGCAGTTGTATGCCTTGCGTCGTCCCGGCGATTGTGGTTTCGGCGACACGCAGGCACTCGAGGAACTGGTGCGTGTGGCCGGCGAACGTGGTGCCGATGCCCTGGCGATCAGCCCGATGCACGCGATGTTCAGCGCCGACACTGGCCGCTACAGCCCCTACTCGCCCTCCAGTCGCCTGTTTCTCAATTCACTGTACGCCGCGCCGGGGAGCATTCTCGGCGAACGCGCCTTGCGTGACGCGATCGACGCCAGCGGCCTGGCCGCGCAGTTCGAGCAGCTGGAAAATCTCAAGCTGATCGACTGGCCCGCTGCCGCCGAAGCCAAGCAGAAACTGCTGCAAGCCTTGTATGACGGTTTCGTCGCTGGCGAGCATCCGCTGCACGCCGACTTCGCCAGTTTTCGCCACGCCGGCGGCGAAGCGCTGGAAAACCATTGCCGCTTCGAAGCGATTCAGGAAATGCGCGCCGCCCGTGGCGAAAGTCTCGACTGGCGCGAATGGCCCGAGCACTGGCACGACCCGCGCGGCTCTGCGCTGGCAGCTTTCGCCGAGGAATACGCCGAGCGCATCGGCTATTTCGCGTTCTGCCAATGGCTGATCCATCGCTGTCTGGAGCGCGCGCAAACGGCCGCGCGCAGTGCCGGCATGGGCATCGGCCTGATCGCCGACCTCGCTGTCGGTGCTGACGGCGCTGGCAGTCAGGCCTGGAGTTTTCAGGACGAACTGCTCGCCTCGCTGACCGTGGGGGCGCCGCCGGACATCCTCAATCGCAGCGGCCAGGGTTGGGGCATTTCCGCGTTTTCGCCCGAAGGCCTGATCCGTAACGGTTTCCGCGCCTTCATCGACATGCTGCGCGCCAACTTCGCCCACGCCGGTGGTCTGCGCATCGACCATGTCATGGGGCTGCAGCGTCTGTGGGTGATCCCCAACGGCGCTCATCCGGCCGACGGTGCCTATCTGTATTACCCGTTCGACGACATGCTGCGCCTGCTGACTCTCGAGTCGCATCGTCATCAGGCCATCGTGCTCGGCGAAGACCTCGGCACCGTGCCGGAAGGCCTGCGGGAAAAACTCGCCGCACGTTCGATTCTCGGCATGCGCGTGCTGTTGTTCGAACAGGACAACACTCGCTTCAAACCGATCCTCGACTGGCCGGATGACGCGCTGGCCACCACCAGCACCCATGACCTGCCGACGCTCAACGGCTGGTGGCATGGTCGCGATATCGACTGGAATGCGCGCCTTGGACTGGTCGATGCCAACGGCGAAATCGACTGGCGCCGGCACCGCGAGCGCGAACGCGAAGGCCTGCGCGATGCGCTGCGCCAGGACCCGCAGAATTTTCGCGAAGAATCCCACGAAGCCGATCAAGTGGTCGATGCCAGCGTGCGTTTCCTCGGCCACACCCGCGCGCCGCTGGTGCTGTTGCCGCTGGAAGATGCCCTGGGGATCGATGAACAGGCGAATCTGCCCGGCACTACCGATTCACACCCGAACTGGTCGCGACGCTTGCCCGGTCCCAGCGAAGCGTTGCTGGACGGCCCCGATGCCGCCCGCCGCCTGGAACTGCTGGCTTGCGCGCGCCTTCAAGCCACTGAGCGTGACCAATGAATCAACAGCAAATCCAGCCACTGCGCGCCACCTTGCGCCTGCAATTTCACAAAGGATTTACCCTCGAACAAGCGGTGCCACTGGTGCCGTACTTCGCCCGACTCGGCATCAGCCATATCTACGCTTCGCCGCTGCTGGCGGCGCGAGCCGGTTCGATGCACGGCTACGACGTGGTCGACCCGACCCAGGTCAACCCTGAGCTGGGCAGCGAGCCGGCATTGCGCCGACTGGTCAGCACCCTGCGCGAGCACAACATGGGGCTGATCCTCGACATCGTTTCCAACCACATGGCCGTGGGTGGCAACGACAATCCGTGGTGGCTCGACTTGCTGGAATGGGGACGCCTGAGCCCGTACGGCGAATTCTTCGACATCCAATGGCACTCGCCGGATCCGTTGATGGAAGGCCAGTTGCTATTGCCCTTCCTCGGTAGCGACTACGGCGTGGCGTTACAGGACGGCACGCTCAAGCTCAAATTCAACCCGCAGGCCGGCAGTTTCTACGTCGAGCATTACGACCATCACTTCCCGATCTGCCCGAACAATTATGGCGAGTTGCTCAAATCCGACGACACGCTCAAGTCCCTGGCCGATCGCTTCAGTACGCTCAGTTACCAGACCGATGCCCACTCACTGGCGATCCCGCTGAAGCAGGAGCTGCGCGAGCTGGCAAGCGATCCGCGTGTTCTGGCCACCATCGAAAGCAACCTCGCTCAGTACGATTCCACCCGCGAAGAAGGCTTCCAGAAGCTTCACGAACTGCTTGAACGGCAAAGCTATCGCCTCGCCAGTTGGCGCACGGCGGCGGACGACATCAACTGGCGGCGTTTCTTCGACATCAATGAACTTGGCGGCCTGCGCGTCGAGCGTCCGGCGGTGTTCGAAGCGACCCACAGCAAAATCTTCCAATTGGTTGAAGAAGGTCTGGTCGACGGCTTGCGCATCGACCACATCGACGGCCTCGCCGACCCGCGCGGCTATTGCCGCAAATTGCGTCGGCGCCTTGATCATCTGGCACCGGGACGTCATCTGCCCATCTATGTCGAGAAGATCCTCGGCGAGGGCGAAACCCTGCGCCGGGACTGGAGCGTTGACGGCACCACCGGTTACGAGTTCATGAATCAGCTGTCGCTGCTGCAACACGACCCGGACGGCGAACATGTACTCGGCGAACTCTGGCAGCGCCGCACCGAGCGCCCCGCCGCGTTCATCGAAGAAGCGCAACTGGCCCGTCAGCAGATCCTCAACGGTTCGCTGGCCAGCGATTTCGAAAGTGTCGCCCAGGCGCTGCACCAGGTCGCCCGTGATGACTTGATGACTCGCGATCTGACCCTGGGCGCGATCCGCCGCGTGCTGCACGCACTGATCGTGCACTTCCCGGTTTACCGCACCTACATCAGCGCCCTCGGCCGCTCGGAACAGGACGAAGCGATTTTCCAGCACGCCATGGACGGTGCGCGGCAGACCCTCAGCGAGGCCGACTGGCCGGTGCTCGATTCGGTCGCCAGTTGGCTTGGCGGCACGCCGTGGCGGCGTAAGCCGCGCGGACGGTCGCGCAAGATCCTCAAGCATGCCTGCGTGCGCTTCCAGCAGTTGACCTCGCCGGCAGCGGCCAAGGCCGTGGAAGACACCGCGCTGTATCGCTCGGCGGTGCTGCTGTCGCGCAATGATGTCGGCTACAACACCGAGCAATTCAGCGCGCCGGTCAGCGAATTCCATGAAGTGAATCAGCAGCGCATGGCGGAGTTTCCCGATAACCTGCTGGCCACCGCCACTCACGACCACAAGCGCGGCGAAGACACTCGCGCGCGGCTCGCCGTGCTCAGTGAGCGCAGCCATTGGTACGCCGATCAGGTCGAACTGTGGCGCGCTCTCGCCCGTCCGGTACGTATCGAAGATGACGCGCCGTCCGCGGGCGACGAACTGATCCTCTATCAGGCATTGCTCGGCAGTTGGCCGCTGGATCTGCAGGACGATGACCAGGCAGGTTTCGCCGAGTACGCGAAGCGTATCTGGAAGTGGCAACAGAAAGCACTGCGCGAAGCCAAGTTGCAAAGCAGCTGGAGCGCGCCGAACGAAGCCTATGAAAACGCCGCGCAAGCCTTCACGGAAAAACTGTTGACCGGCGAGGAAGGCGAGTTGCTGCGCGCGGCGCTGAGCAAGACGGTCAACAGCATCGCCGCTGCCGGCGCGCTCAACGGGCTGGCGCAAACCTTGCTGCGCATGACCGTACCGGGGGTACCGGATCTGTATCAGGGCAACGAGTACTGGGATTTCAGTCTGGTCGACCCGGACAACCGTCGGCCGGTGGATTACGCCGCCCGGGAGCAGTCTTTGCAGGCATCAGTGCCGAATGCGCAACTGCTGAAAGAATGGCGCGACGGGCGCGTCAAGCAAGCCCTGATCGGCGAAGTACTGAACCTGCGCAGGGACCACAGCGAGCTGTTCCGCCGTGGCGACTACCAGCCACTGCAGGTGCTGGGCAGTCAGGCGCACAACGTGCTGGCGTTCGCGCGTGAGCACGAGGGCGTGCGGGCCATTGTAGTGGTGCCGGTGCGCTGCGCGACGTTGCTGGAAAACTGTGCCATCCCGCAGGTCGATGCGCTGCGCTGGGGCGATACGCGGGTGGTTTTACCGTCCGCCGCTCCGGATGCAAACCTGAAGGGACTTTTTGCCAGCAGCGTAGTCACACAAAACAGGGAGCTGAATGTCAGCGAAGCGCTGGGGGATGTCCCGGTCAATCTCTTTATCCAACAGTTAACACAAGCATGAGTTCAGTTCAGGAGCATTGCGATGAGCACCGACGATAAACGCATTCGCGAATTCGCCTATCAGATCTGGGAGTCGGAAGGTAAGCCTGAAGGCCAGGAAGAACGTCATTGGGAGATGGCGCGCAAACTGGCCGAGGCCGAGGCGCTAGCACCGAAGAAGCCACCGAAAGCGGCTGGCAGCAAGGTTGCCGGCAAGACCCCAGCGGCGAAGAACACCGAGGCCAAAGCGCTCGCCGGCAAAACGCCGGCTACCGCCAAAGCCAAACCAGCGGCGAAAGCCAAGCCTGCGGCCACGCCCAAGGTAGTCCCGCCGGGCGAAAAGGCTGCGGAGAAAAAGCCGCGAGTTGCGAAGAAGCCTCCGGCGAACTGACCTAGACCCGATTATTGAACTGAACAGCTGTGTGGCGAGCTTGCTCGCCATAAGGGGTCTTTGCGCCCCG
>NZ_QETJ01000177.1:0-9056 GCF_003105095.1 Pseudomonas sp. NDM
ATGAGTTGACTGACACACCGCATTCGCGAGCAGGCTCGCTCCCACAGTTGTTTTTAATACACCCCGGGAAGCCGGAAATCAGGAGATAGAACATGGATTTGAATGCTGAAGTGGACCACCTGGTCAAGGCGTCCCAGGCGTGGATCCCGATGATCATGGAATACGGCAGTCGCGTGCTGCTGGCAGTGATTACCCTGGCCATCGGCTGGTGGCTGATCAACAAGGTCACGCAAAAACTCGGCGGTCTGCTGGCCCTGCGCAATGCCGACCTGGCGCTGCAAGGCTTTATCAGCAGCCTGGCCAACATCATTCTCAAGGTGCTGCTGATTGTCAGCGTCGCGTCGATGATCGGCGTCGAAACCACCTCGTTCGTCGCGGCTATTGGTGCTGCCGGTCTGGCGATCGGCCTGGCCCTGCAAGGCAGCCTGGCGAACTTCGCTGGCGGCGTGCTGATTCTGCTGTTCCGCCCGTTCCGCATCGGTGACTGGATCGAAGCCCAAGGCGTGGCGGGCACTGTCGACAGCATCCAGATCTTCCATACCGTGCTGCGCACCGGCGACAACAAGACCATCATCGTGCCCAACGGCAATCTGTCGAACGGCATCATCACCAACACCAACCGCCAGCCGACCCGCAAAGTGGTGTTCGACGTGGGCGTGGATTACGAAGCGGATCTGCAAAAGGCCCGTCAGGTGCTACTGGATCTGGCCAAGGATGCGCGCGTCATGCAGGACCCGGAACCGCAAGCGGTAATTTCGACACTGGGGGACAGTTCGATCACGGTGTCCCTGCGCGTATGGGTTAAAACTGCAGACTATTGGGATGTGATGTTCATGTTTAATGAACAGGCGCGTGATCGTTTGAAGGCTGCCGGGATTGATATTCCATTTCCGCAGCGAGTTATACGCGTTGTTCAGGAATCGGCGACACAATGATAGGTTGCTAGCTAAGTAATTGCTCTCGTAGCCAGACTCTTAATCAGTGCCAGGCAAATAAAAAAGGCCCATCGGAAGATGGGCCTTTTTTTATGCTTTGAAACTAACCACTGACGATTACAAGATGTTCAGCGGGTACTCGGTGATCAGGCGGAACTCTTTGACATCGCCTTCACCTTCGTCAGCGTTGGCAACGTGCCAGGCTTGACGAATGCGGAAGGAAAGATCTTTGGCCGGGCCGCTTTGAACAACGTACTTGGCTTCAAAGTTGGTTTCGTGGTGTTTGCCATCATCACCATACAGACCGGCGTAAGCGCTGCCCGCTGGAGTGTTGGTACCGTCGATATCCCAACCTTTGACGTAACGAACCATGAAGCTCAGGCCAGGAACGCCGTACTCGGCCATTTTCAGGTCGTAACGGGCCTGGACGGATTTCTCGCCTGCGCCGTTGAAGTCAGAGTACTGGATGGAGTTGGCGAGGAAGATCGAGTCGCCACCACGGTTGTTCTTGCCCACGCCGATGTAGTCGAACGGGGTGTCGCCGTTGACCTTCTGGAAGGCGAGGGTAAAGGTGTGCGCTTTGAGGAACGACAAAGCGGTTGCCAGGGAGAACGTGGTGTTGCTGATGTCACCCGCTTCGGCACTACCGGTGTCGGTGGTGCGGTAGATGTTGAAGTCGGTGTTCAGCGAAGTGTCACCACCGAACGGAGTGGTGAGGTTCACGTTGGCGTAGTACTGGTTCCAGATGTCTTCCAGTTTTGCGCCGTACAGCGATGCACTGAGGTTGTCAGTGATCGAGTATTTGCCGCCGAAGTAGTCGATGTTGTTCGCTTCAACACCAGCGTAGGTAGCGTAGAGGCCACCATCGCGGGCGTTCTTGTCCTGGCTGGAGCCGGAGTAGAAGTGACCGGCTTCGAGGTCAAGGTCTTTCACTTCGCTGCTCTGCAACTGGAAGCCAGTGGCAGTTTGCGGAAGGATGCGGGAACCGCCGACAGCGAACACCGGAGAAGTGCTTGGCTGCATGTCGCCGAATTTCAGTTCGGTCTTGGAGACGCGGAACTTGATGGAAGCGCCTGCCTTGCCCTGACTGTCATTGACGTCGCGGCCATAGCCGTTGGCCTTCACGGTATCGCTACGGCTCATGTTGCCAGTACCGGAAGTACCGTCACCGCCATCCAGTTTCAAGGCCAGATAACCGTATGCATCAATACCTACACCCACGGTGCCCTGGGTATAACCGGAGGTGAAGTTGCCGAGGAAGCCCTGGGTCCAGTCTTTCTGGTCGCGGCCACCGTTCTTGTTGTCGCGGTTGAAGTAGTAGTTCTTCAACGTCTCGGTGAGTTTCGCGTCTTCAACGAAACCTTTGGCTTCAGCCTGGTCACTGACAAACGGGGCGGCCGTAGCCAACTGCGAACTGGCTGCTGCTGCAACGGCCAGTGCGATCATGCTCCACTTCATCACGCGCATCGTGATTTGCTCCTTTGGTTTTAGAAGAGTACTGCCGTCCCACCTGTTTTATTATCTGGGCGGCTCTTTCTTTTTGTGTCGGCGCAAACTTATATCACGCCGACAATGTTGGCGATACTTGCGAAACCAACCTTTCAGCTTCTTTACGGCGTTGTCGCGAAAGGAGCGCTGGATGTCGCAAATTCACAGTACCAATGCAGCCTGACTGACAACTTCAATCGCTGTATCCGGGCCTTTTTGCATCGATAAAAAGAGTCCCTGGCAAAACACTTGAATCTCCATCGGGCAACCCTGCCACTGTTTTTATTGGCTTCAGCCGACCACTTCCAGTGGTGCGCTTTTAGTCCATACGGTTACGAATGCAACAAGCGTGCACAAACCGCAAAATCGGTGCGGTTATTTTTTCGTGTGCCGCCCGCATATGTGAAAACCTTGTGAAAACGGGGCCTCGGGCCTGTTTTGTCGCGGGCTTGACGAGATTCTCCCAATCGTGTTGCAACGCACCAAAGATGCGCAGGACAACCAAAAACGTTACCGGTTCACCCCGCCGTGAGTATTTGGCGGATGCCTGACCCAGTGAGCGTAGACCCGTTGTGCAGTTTTGGTGCAAAAAAAACACGATCAAGCCTGGAGCGATCGAGCGAGGACTGACTCGAGACTCGGCAGATCAAGGATTTTCATGCGTCTCTTCACGTTCAGGCTCATGTCAGGGGCGGTGTTGGTGCGCGGATGGGATAAATGTCTCATGTCGGAGCGCCTGGCGATTTAGCGCCGGAGGCAGCGTGAAGCCCGCTGCATTCGCAGGTATGCTGCCGCTCTGTCGCTTGGCGCGCCGGTTTTCGGAACCGGCCGCTAAGCTGAGTCATATGATCAGCCGGGAGTACGTACAGTGTTTGCTTTGGATTCACGACTTCAACAGGACACCCTGGTCATCGGCGACTTTCCGTTGTGCCGGCTGTTGCTGTCCAACGACAGTAATTACCCGTGGTTCATCCTGGTGCCTCGCCGCGAGGATATAAGCGAGTTGTTTCAGTTGGATGTCGCCGATCAGCAGCAACTCTGGCGGGAAACCACCACCCTTGCGGAATTGCTCAAGGATTCGTTCGATGCCGACAAGCTGAACGTGGCGACCCTGGGGAACGTTGTCAGTCAATTGCACATGCATGTGATCGTGCGAAAACGCGACGATGCCGCCTGGCCTGCGCCGGTCTGGGGCAAGCATCCGGCCAAGCCGTACAACGGGGACCAGGTGGCAGCCATTCGCGAGCGCTTGCGACTGGTACTGACTGAAGAATTCACTTTTGTGGAGGGCTGAGTCATGAGCCTCGAAGAACGCGTTACCGACCTGGAAAGCCGTCTGGCCTTTCAGGATGACACCATTCAGGCATTGAACGATGTGCTGGTGGCTCAGCAGAGGGTTATCGAGCGCCTGCAATTGCAGATGGAAGCGCTGATCAAGCGTCACGAGGAAATGGTCGGGCAGTTTGGTGCTTTTGAAGAAGATGCACCGCCGCCGCATTATTGAGCCATTCGGCAGGGACAAAAAAACCGCGAACAGTCAGGCTGCTCGCGGTTTTTTTTGCTTTGGATCAGCGACGCGGCAGGGCGGCGATCACGTCCTCGGCTTGCAGGCCTTTGTCGCGGTTCATCACCGAGAACTCGACGCGCTGGCCTTCGACCAGGACGCGATGGCCTTCGCCACGAATGGCGCGAAAGTGCACGAAAATATCATCGCCGGAGTCCCGGGAGATAAAACCGAAACCCTTGGAAGTGTTGAACCACTTCACGGTGCCGGTATCGCGATTGCTCATGTCATAGGTAGTCGGCGCGGCGGCCGGTGACGATTTGTAGAAGCTGACGGCCAGGTGCAGCAGCACGGCAACCAGCGCAATCGCCAGGCTGAACAGCACGGCCGGCTGGCCAGCGATGACCGGCATCGGTGCGATCAGGGTCAGGGTTTGCAGGACGACGGTCAGCACCAGCAGCGCGCTGACCAGATTTTGCAGATGCTGGCGCGGGCCTTTGTTCCAGTAGGGAATCACTGGAGCGATGACCAGGTTCAGCAGGCCGAAAAAGGCCAGGTAAAGTGCATCGGGCTGTTGCAGGTAAGGAACGGCTTCGGCTTTCAGGCTGGGTATGAACGACAGCAGCAAGGCTGCTGCGCCCATTAGCAGGTGGACGATTTTCAACATTTTGATTGGCTCACGTTATGACGGCTCACAAGGAAGAGCTGAAGGCGCACGGTTCGCTTCAGGACAAAATAAGAGGCGGTGGACACGTACACTGATCAGCCTATGCGCAACACCCCGGAAAATGGGGGGTGGCGACACACTGCCTATTTAACAGCAAAGCCTGCGGCTACTCAAATCAGCCCGGCCAGCGGCACGGAAACGGTCGATTTGTCGCAGTCTGATCACCGATTCATAGCTGCGAGCCAGCGCTTGCCTTGCTAAAGTGGGGCTGAACCTGCTGGATGAATTCAATCACTGTTAGGGGGTAAGCATGGCAATTGATATCGGTATCAGTGAAGAAGACCGCAAATCCATCGTCGAAGGGCTGTCGCGACTGCTGTCGGACACCTACGTGCTGTATCTGAAAACCCATAACTTCCACTGGAACGTCACTGGCCCGATGTTCCGCACGCTGCATCTGATGTTCGAAGAGCAGTACAACGAGCTGGCGCTGGCCGTCGATTCGATCGCCGAGCGTATTCGTGCGTTGGGCTTCCCGGCGCCGGGGGCTTATGCGACCTACGCGCGGCTGTCCTCTATTAAAGAAGAGGTCGGTGTGCCGAGCGCCGAGGACATGATCAAGCAATTGGTCGAGGGCCAGGAAGCGGTGACCCGCACCGCGCGGGGTATTTTCCCGCTGCTGGACAAGGTCAGCGACGAACCGACAGCCGACCTGCTGACCCAGCGTATGCAGGTGCACGAGAAAACCGCCTGGATGCTGCGCGCGCTGCTCGAGGAGTAAGTCGGCCGGTGCGGGCGCCGTCAAGCCGTCCGCACCCTGTCCAGGCTCTTACCATTGTCGTTGGCTTATCCTACGAGGCTGGTCAACAAGTCGTATGGCGATAACTTTGTCACTGGGTTTTTATGAAGGCGCAGGATGTTGCCTTATAAATCAGCAGTCATGGCAAAGGAGTGTCAACGCTATGGTAGAAGGAGACAGGCGAAGCGACAGGATGTCGGCTTCGCGGCACGTAATAAAGGTCGATCCGTTTGTCAGCGAGTTCGACATGAACCTGATCCGGCCCTTGTCCCGATCAATCCGGCTCAACGGTTTCGCGACCTGCCTGCGACTCGAGCAGGTCTACTGGAACATCCTCGGCGGCATGGCCGAGGACAATCATTGTACGATCAGCACATTGTTATCCCACGTCGATCGTGAGGTGCATCTGCGGCACGGCGGGGTGAAGAACTTCAGTGCGCTGATTCGGGTAGTGTGCGTCATGAACGGGATCAAGGATCTCGCACCCGGCGTTTCGCGCTGAAACGGCAGGTACAACGAGGTTGCGGCCTGTGCAGTGTTACGGCTGCACAGGGCGCATTTAATCGATATAATCCCGCGCTTTCGCCGCAAAGCCCTGCGCGCGGCAGCAATCCGATCGCCGAGACACCCTCATGCCAATGTACGATTACCAATGTGCTTCCTGTGGTCATCAGTTGGAAGCCATTCAGAAGATCAGCGACGCACCGCTGGTCGACTGCCCTGCCTGCCAGGCGCCAGATCTGAAGAAGCAGCTGTCCATGCCGGGTTTTCGCCTCAGCGGCAACGGTTGGTACGAGACCGATTTCAAGACCGGAGCCAAGAAGAATCTGGCCGGTGGCGACAAAGCTGACTAGGGTTCAAACCCTGAACGAACGACACGCGTGAGTGGCCGCATTGCTTGAAGCGACGGTTACTCCACCGAATTTCGAATTACGAGAAGCGAACGACACCATGATGCGCAGCCACTATTGCGGCCAACTGAACGAAAGCCTGGAAGGCCAGGAAATTACCCTTTGCGGATGGGTCCACCGTCGCCGCGACCACGGCGGGGTGATTTTCCTCGATATCCGTGATCGTGACGGTCTGGCTCAGGTGGTGTTCGATCCGGATCGCGCCGAGAGCTTCGCCGCCGCCGATCGCGTGCGCAGCGAATACGTCGTGAAGATCACCGGCAAGGTGCGTCTGCGTCCGGCCGGTGCGACCAACGCCAACATGGCGTCGGGCATGATCGAAGTGCTGGGTTATGAACTGGAAGTGCTGAACGAGTCGGAAACCCCGCCGTTCCCGCTCAACGAGTTCTCCGACGTCGGCGAAGAAACCCGCCTGCGCTATCGCTTCCTCGACCTGCGTCGTCCGGAAATGGCCGAGAAGCTGCGTCTGCGTTCGCGCATGACCACCAGCATCCGCCGCTTCCTCGACGAGAACGGCTTCCTCGACGTCGAAACGCCGATCCTGACCCGTGCCACCCCGGAAGGTGCGCGTGACTATCTGGTGCCGAGCCGCACCCACGCCGGTTCGTTCTTCGCCCTGCCGCAATCGCCGCAGCTGTTCAAGCAGCTGCTGATGGTGGCCGGCTTCGACCGTTATTACCAGATCGCCAAGTGCTTCCGTGACGAAGACCTGCGTGCCGACCGTCAGCCGGAATTCACCCAGATCGACATCGAGACCAGCTTCCTCGATGAAAAAGAGATCATGGGCCTGACCGAGCAGATGATCCGCAACCTGTTCAAGGAAGTGCTGGATCTGGAATTCGGCGAATTCCCGCACATGACCTTCGAAGAGGCCATGCGCCGCTATGGTTCGGACAAGCCGGACCTGCGTATTCCGCTGGAACTGGTCGACGTTGCCGACCAGCTCAAAGAAGTCGACTTCAAGGTATTCAGCGGCCCGGCCAACGATCCGAAGTGCCGTATCGCCGCACTGCGCGTTCCAGGCGGGGCGAGCATGCCGCGCAAGCAGATCGACGATTACACCAAGTTTGTCGGCATCTACGGTGCCAAGGGCCTGGCGTACATCAAGGTCAACGAGCGCGCGGCCGGTGTTGAAGGTCTGCAATCGCCGATCGTGAAGAACATTCCTGAAGACAAGCTCAACGTGATCCTCGATCGCGTCGGCGCAGTCGACGGCGACATCGTGTTCTTCGGTGCCGACAAGGCCAAGATCGTCAGCGAAGCCCTGGGCGCGCTGCGTATCAAGCTCGGTCACGACCTCAAGCTGCTGACCTGCGAGTGGGCGCCAATGTGGGTCGTCGACTTCCCGATGTTCGAAGAGAACGACGACGGCAGCTTCTCCGCGCTGCACCACCCGTTCACCGCACCGAAGTGCACCCCGCAGGAACTCGAAGCCAACCCGGCCGGCGCGCTGTCCCGTGCGTACGACATGGTGCTGAACGGCACCGAGTTGGGCGGCGGTTCGATCCGTATCCACCGCAAGGAAATGCAGCAAGCGGTATTCCGTCTGCTGGGCATCAACGAAGCGGAACAGGAAGAGAAGTTCGGCTTCTTGCTCGACGCGCTGAAGTACGGTGCACCGCCGCACGGTGGTCTGGCCTTCGGTCTGGACCGTCTGGTGATGCTGATGACCGGCGCCCAGTCGATCCGTGAAGTGATCGCCTTCCCGAAAACCCAGAGTGCTGCCGACGTGATGACGCAGGCTCCGGGCGTGGTCGACGCCAAGGCATTGCGCGAGTTGCACATTCGCCTGCGCGAAACGCCAAAGGCTGAGTAAGACGGGCCTGAAGGCGCATCTTCGGATGCGCCTTTTTTCTTTCTCAGGTCGAATTTTTCAATTGCCGGCCGCTGCCTCGGCAGGGCGGGCAAGGTTTCAAAGAGCATTCGGAGCAAGTTATGGCAGGTCATTCCAAGTGGGCAAACATCAAGCACCGCAAAGAACGTCAGGATGCCAAGAGGGGCAAGATCTTCACCAAGTGGATCCGTGAACTGACCGTTGCCGCCCGTCAGGGTGGCGGTGATCCGGGTTCCAACCCGCGTTTGCGTCTGGCGCTGGACAAGGCGTTGAGCGCCAACATGAGCCGCGACATCATCGACCGCGCCGTCGCGCGCGGTGCCGGTGCCACCGAAGCGGACAACGTTGAAGAACTGACCTACGAAGGTTACGGCCCGGGCGGTGTGGCGGTGATGGTCGAGTGCATGACCGACAACCGCAACCGCACTGCGGCGGCTGTGCGTCACGCGTTCAGCAAGTGTGGAGGCAACCTCGGCACCGACGGTTCGGTGGCGTATCTGTTCGAACGCAAGGGCCAGATCAGCTTCGCCCCGGGCGTCGATGAAGACGCGCTGACCGAAGCGGCGCTGGAAGCCGACGCCGATGACGTGGTCACCCACGAAGACGGTTCGATCGACGTGTTCACCTCGTTCACCGGTTTCTATGCGGTGCGCAACGCGCTGGAAGCGGCCGGGTTCAAGGGCGACGACGCGGAAATCGTGATGCAGCCAACCACCAGCGCCGAACTGGATCTGGAAGGCGCGGAGAAAGTGCTCAAGCTGATCGACATGCTTGAGGACCTGGATGACGTGCAGAACGTTTATTCCAACGCGGATATCCCGGAAGACGTCGCTGCTCAGTTGGGTTGATTAGCGACTAGTCTTCCCTGTGGGAGCGAGCCTGCTCGCGAAAGCGGTGTGTCATTCAGCACCTGTGTTG
>NZ_QETJ01000178.1:0-9053 GCF_003105095.1 Pseudomonas sp. NDM
CTTCGGCAGCTCCTACAGGGGATCGGCGAACATCCTGTAGGAGCTGCCGAAGGCTGCGATCTTTTGATCTTGTGTTTTAAAAACCGACGCTGGCCTGCACGAAGAACGTGCGCGGTGCGCCGACATACATCCCCGAATTGTTGTCGCTGGAGCGGGTGAAGTACTGCTTGTCGAAGACGTTTTTCACCCCGGCGCCGAGCTTGAGGTTCGACACCTGCGGGCCGAAGTCATAGCCGCCGCGCACGTTCCAGGTCACGTAACCCGGAATGTCGCCGTACTGCCCGTCCGCTGTGCCTGCGGTGATGTAGTTGCCGTTGAAGCTGCCATCGGCATTCACACCGGTGCCCGGCGAACGTTGTTTCGATTGGGCGAAGCCGTCGATGTTCCAGGTCCAGCGATTGATGTCGTAACGCAACCCGACCGTGGCCACCTGCCGCGAATAGAACGGCAGATCGCGGCCCTTGAAGCCGGGAATCTCGCCTTCATAGGTGGCGCGGGTGTAGGTGAAGCCGGCATTGGCGGTCAGGCCATCGAGGCGCGGGTCGAGTGCCGCCATGTCGTAGTGCACGGACGCTTCGATGCCCTGGTGCTTGGTCGCGCCGAGGTTGGTCCAGCCGACGTCGTTGCTGATGTATTGCAGCTCGTCGTCGAAGTCGATGTAGAACAGCGTCACCTCGCCACCCCAGACATCATCGTTGTAGCGCGTGCCGATCTCGTAGGTCTTGGCCTTTTCCGGCTCCAGACCGTTGGCGGTGCTGTCACCCGAACCGCCCTGGCCCAGCTGGAAATACTGCAGGCTGCCGAACGAGGTCTCGTAATTGGCGAACAGCTTCCAGGCGTCCGACAGGTGATACATCACGCTCAGCGCCGGCAGCGGTTCGTTGCTTTCGATGCTGCGGTTTTTTTCCGGGACCGGCCGGCCAGCGGTGTCGAGCACGGCGCGGTCATGCCAGTCGGTACTGATGTGTTCGAAGCGGATGCCCGGGGTGATGGTCCAGTTGCCGACGTCGATCTTGTTGTCGACATACACCGAGTTGGCCTCGGTGCCACCGGTGCGATCCTGGAACACATGGCCGTCGGAGGTCGGTGTGACCACTGGCTGGTTGTTGACCAGCGCCAGACGGCTCGATTCTTCGTGCATTGCTTCTTTCAGATAGCGATAACCAACGCTGACTTCCTGGGTGGTCGGGCCGACATCGAACACCCGCGACACGCGCGGCTCGATGCCGAGGGTGTAATAGGAACGCGGGTACGAGCTGAGGGTGCGCTGATCGCGCGCGGCGATGGTACTGCCGCGAAAGCTGTCGGTGTAATAGGTGAGGATTTCCGCCTGAGTGCGCTCATCGATCTGGCGAATCCACTTGAACGACACGTCTTTGCGCCGGCCACTGAACTGATCGTAGTCACGCACCGATTGGTACGGCTTGTCGTCGTACTGACGCTGGGTCAGGCCGCCGGGCATGTCGGCGCTGGCGTCGTAGTAGTGAAAATTGAGACTGAAATCATCCTGATCGGTCGGCGCCCAATGCGTCTTGAGCAGCACGTCGTCGATGTCATTGCCGTTGTTGCGTTCGCGATAGCCGTGGCCGTTGACGCCGGAGTACAACAGTGCGACGCCCATGCCGTTGTCGGCGGTGCCGCCGAGGAACGCCGTGTCGATGTGTTTCCAGCCGCCGTACTGCGTGGTCTCGAGGGTGGTGCCGATTTCACCGGTGGTTTTTTCCGGAATCGCACGAGTCACGAAGTTGATTACGCCGCCGACGTTTTGCGGCCCGTAACGCACGGAACCGGCGCCCCGCACCACGTCGATGCTGTCGAGATTGCCCGAGGAGATTGGCGCCATCGACAGTTGCGGCTGGCCGTACGGGGCAAACGCCGCCGGCACGCCGTCGATCAGCACGGTCGAGCGTGGCGACAGACGCGAAGTCAGACCGCGCACGCCAACGTTGAGGGAAATATCGCTGCCGCCGGTGCCGTTGGAATCCTGTACCTGCACGCCGGGCACGCGCTTGAGCACGTCGCTGACGTTCATCGCACCCTGCTCGACCATCGCTTCGCGGCGAATCACCGTACGTGCGCCGGGATGGTTCTGCACCACCGCCGCATCGGCGTCACCGAGCCAGTCGCCGACCACTTTGATGTCGGTCACGCCGAGCTCCAGCGGGCCACTGCTGGCAGCCGAAGTGGCAGCCGAAGTGGCGGCCGGTGCGAGCGTCACCGAGCCATCGTTGATCTGATAATCGAGGCCGCTGCCCTGCAACAACTGGCGCAGCGCCTGCTCCGCCGAGAGGTCGCCGTCGACCGCTGGCGCCTGTTTGCCAGCCACCAGCTCAGGGCTGAAAAACACCTGCAGCGAGGTCTGCTGGCCCAGCTCGCTCAAAGCCTGGCCCAGCGGCTGCGCGCGGATATGAATGGCTTCGGCGGCAAACGCCAACGGCGTCGCCGTGTTGACCGCGAGCGCCAGCGCCAGTGGCAACCAAGGGGATTTTTTATTGTGGGTTGTGGTGATGTTCACGTCGTACGGAGTCCTGTGGATCGCAAGAGTGTGCGGCTGTTAATGCAAACCAGTTGCAGTTGAACAGGAAGACGCTGAACGGGGAAAAAACCTGAATGCTATCGGGAAATTATTTCCTGACTGCCATCGGCGAGGGTGCGCACGGTCACCGGCAGGATGCTCGGCAAGGCTTTGAGCAAGGCCTCGGTGTCGTCGGATTTGAACACGCTGGTCAGGCGCAGGCTGGCCACGTTCGGCTGAGTGACGGTGAGCGGCTTGTCGCGATAGCGTGATACTTCTGCCGCCACTTCGCTGAGGCTGGCGTTGTTGAACACCAGTTTGCCGTGGCGCCATGCAGTCAGTTCCGCCGGGTTGACCGGGTATGCCGGCAGGACTTTGCCTTGCGCATCGACCGAAGTGCCGAGGCCTGCGCTCAGGTTGATGAACTCGTTGTCCCGCGCATGACTTCCCTGCACTTTCACCGTGCCCTGCTCCACCGCCACACGGGTTTGCGTGGCCTCGCGGCGCACATCGAAACGTGTACCGGTGACCGTGACCTTGCCGCTACCGGCCTCGACGACAAACGGCCGCGAGGGGTCATGTGCAACGCTGAACATCGCCTCGCCTGCGCTCAACTCGATCACCCGTCGATCCTGCTCGTAACGCACCTGCAAACGGCTGCGACTGTTCAGATCAATCACTGAGCCATCCGGCAGCGCCACATGTTTGCGCTCGCCCAGCGCCGTGGCGAACCCGGCGCGGTAACCGCCGGGATGATTCAGCCCACTGAACAGACCAAGTCCCAGCGCAACGGCCAGGACACTCGCGGCCACGGCATAACGCAACAACGGACGTCGTTCGCGGCGAGCTGGCGCAGTTTCAACAAGCGCTTGCAGACGCGACGTCGGCAGCCGATCAGCCGCCGCCCACAATCCTTGCAGCAGTTGGAATTCTTCGCGGTGTTGCGGATGCTCGTTCAGCCAGGCGTCGAAGCGCTGCTGTTGTTCGACGCTGATATCCGGCTCCTGCAAGCGCACGAACCAGCCTGCCGCCTCATCCCGCACCGCGGTTTGCCCACAGGCGCAATCACGAATCTCCATCATGGAATGTCCTGTCCGGGCGAAAATGAAAAGGTGCGAGCGCTCATGACTGCAACCCATTCAGCCGCTCGCGCAGATGCCGCAGGGTGCGGATCATATACTTTTCGACCATGTTCTTGGACAGCCCGAGGCGCTCGGCAATTTCTGCCTGCGTCAGGCCTTCGATCTTCTGCCAGACAAAGATCTTGCGACAGTTGAGCGGCAGCTCGGTGAGCGCGCGTTCGATGGAATCGGCCAACTGGATCGCGTGCATGTAGTGCTCCGGGTCGCCCGCTGATGACGCACTGTCATCGACCGCCTCCGACTCCATGGCGCCCCGCCGGTCCTCACGCCGGTAACCATCGACCGCGATATTGCGCGCGGTCTGGTGCAGATACGCGCGAGGCTGCTGCACCGCTGCCGAATCCGCCTCGAGCACCCGCACAAAGGTATCGTGCGCCAGATCCTCGGCCTGCGCGCGATTGCGCAGGCGCCGAGTCCAGGTGCCGATCAACTCTTCGTAATGCTCGAAAAAGCCGGATCTGCGGGAGCGCATGGGGGATGGACGGCGTGGTGAGGAAAGGGGCGTGAATAGTAATGCTTCCTATTAAGCCCGGCAATTTATTCCTTTGCATGCAAACGCGCTCAGTAACAACGCCACACCATTGCACACGATCAGCGTCGCGCCCAACGCCTGAAACCAACCGGCAAGCATCAGTCCCGCGCCTATCAGCAAGTAATACATCAACCCCAGCAACGCCCCGGCAGTACCCAGCCGATCGGCGTAATCGACCAGCGCCAGGCCCAGAACGTTGGGAATGGCCATGCCGAATGCCAGCACGATCAACAGCATTGGCAGCAGGAACGCGGCGCTGTCCTGCAGTAACCAGACGCCAATGCTACCGGCCAGTCCGCACACCGCTGCGAGCCGGATCAATTGCATCGCCACGTAACCGGCCAGCAACAGACGCTTGTTGAACCACGCGCCAAGACCCGAACCCAGCGCGAGCAACACGCCGCTGTAGCCGAACCACTCCTCGCTCATGCCAAAGCGCTGGAACATGAATGGCGCGAGGCTGTAGTAACTGAACAGCGCGACGTTGAATGACGCAATCCACAACGCTGAGCGCCAGATCCCGAGGTCACGCAGCATGAGCCAGAGGGTCTCGGAAAGACGGATGTCCGGCGTCTGTTCCGGCCGCGACTCCGCCAGGCCGTACCAACTCCACAGCCACAAACAGGCCGCGAGCAGCACCAACGCGCCGAGCACACCGCGATACCCGAACACCTGCACCAGACTGGCACCGCTGAACAATCCAATCGCCGGGCTTGCCGCCAGTGCGATGCCCACCAGCGAGAACACCTGCGCCAGTTCGGCACCCTTGAAGCGATCACGCAATACCGTTTGCGTGACCACCGAAGCCACCGCCGCGCCAAACGCTGCCAGCCCTTGAATCAACAGCAAAGCGTTGAAACTGCTGACCCCCAGGCCGACCAGCATGGCTACGGCATAAAGCGCCAGTCCCGCCAGCATCACCGGACGCCGTCCGAAGCGATCACACGCGCGGCCCCACGTAACTACGCCGAACGCAAACGCCAGAAAAAATACCGACAGGGACTGCGCGGCCGCTTGCGGACCGACAGCAAACGCTTGCCCCATGTCAGCCAAGGCCGGGCTGTACAGCGTTTGCGCGATTTGCGGGAACATCAGCAACCCGATCGCCAGCGCCAGAAAACTTCGGTTATTCATCCCTCACGACTCCTCTACGAAAGCAGAGAAGTTTAAGAACCAACCGTTGGCGTATTATCCAGACCCCGCCAATTTATCGCTGAAATCGGACAACCCCATGGCCTGGCTCGATGCCCATTCGACGTTTGATGCAGACAGTTTTGCCGCCCCGGTCATCGGCCTCGCCTCGACCCTGGGTGAACACGATTCCGGTATGCATCAGCATCGGCGCGGGCAATTGCTGTACACCCGGCAGGGCTGCATCCGGATCACCCTGGCGCAGCAGTTGTGCCTGTTGCCGCCGTCGCGGGCAGCATGGATTCCGGCTGGCGTCAGCCATCGCGCGGTGATGCAGCAGAGCGTCGATTATCGTTCGATCTACCTGGTCGATGACTTATGCCATGAGTTGCCGCATGAGGTCTGCGTCATTGAAGTCAGCCCCTTGCTGCGCGCGGTGCTCGAACCCATGGCGACGGCGGCGTTCGACACTGACTGGCGAACAGGCAAATTCGCCCACTTGCTCGGGCTGTGTCTGAGTGAAATCAATGACGCGGCGCAGCAACCGATGCTGTTGCCATTGCCTTGGGACAAACGAATTGCACCGCTGCTGGCGATGCCCGAACGCCTGCCACCCGCGCTGCATGTGCTGGAACAGCAGATCGGCGCCAGCAGCCGCACGATCGGGCGGATCTTCCAGCGCGAGACCGGTATGAGTTATCAGCAATGGCGTCAGCAGTGGCGCTTGATGCGCGCGATCGAACTGCTTGCCACCGGGCGAAGCCTGAGTTACTGCGCTTTTCAGTTGGGGTTTGCCAGCGACAGCGCGTTCATCGCCTTCTTCAAATCAATGACCGGCAGCACACCGGGCCAGTGGCTCAAGTAAGCAACTGACGATCAACCGCAGAAATAATTTGCCACGAAATATTACTCACGTCATATTACAGCCGTAATAACGAACCGTTTCCTCAGGTACTGACGCCATGACCAGCATGCCCTCCCCCGACTCTGTTTCGGTCAAGACCCGGCCTCCCCTGTTCAAACGCCTGTTGATCGCCGGCAGCGTTTTGCTGGTGTTGATCCTGGCGGGCATGTACGCCTTGCACTGGTGGGGCGCCGGACGCTTTCTGGAGGAGACCGACGATGCCTACATCGGTGGCAACGTCACCGTGATCGGGCCGAAAGTGGCCGGTTATATCGAAGAGGTGCTGGTGGGCGACAACCAGTCGGTGAAGGCCGGCGATGTGTTGATCCGCCTCGATGCCCGGGACTATCGCGCCAATCTGGCCAAGGCCGAAGGCGCTGTGGCGGCGGAACAAGCGCTGCTGGCCAACCTCGACGCCACCGAGCAATTGCAGCACGCGGTGATCGGTCAGGCCCGCGCCGGTATCGACGCAGCAAGCGCGGAAACGGCGCGGTCACGGGATGACAACACACGCTACAAACGTCTGGTGAGCAGCAACGCAGTGTCGGTGGAAAGTGCGCAGCGCGCTGACGCCACGTTCAAGACCGCGCAAGCCCTGAGCGCCCGAGCGCAGGCCGAACTGCTCGCCGCGCAACGGCAACTGGCGGTGATCGAAACCCAAAAACAACAAGCCCGCGCCGCCCTGCAGCAGGCCCGCGCTGAACGTGATCTGGCCGAGTTGAACCTCGGTTACACCGAACTGCGCGCGCCGGTCGATGGGGTGATCGGCAATCGCCGCGCCAGGGTCGGCGCCTATGCCCAGGCCGGTTCGCAACAACTGTCGGTGGTGCCGGCCAGCGGTCTGTGGGTCGATGCCAATTTCAAGGAAGATCAACTGGCGCGGATGAAACCCGGGCAACGCGTGAGCATCCGCGCCGACGTGCTGTCCGGCCAGGAATTCCACGGCCATCTCGACAGCCTCGCCCCGGCCACCGGCTCACTGTTCAGCGTGTTGCCGCCGGAAAACGCCACCGGCAACTTCACTAAAATCGTTCAGCGCGTGCCGGTCAGAATCGTCCTTGATCCGGCCGATGGTGTGCTCGGTCACCTGCGCCCGGGTCTGTCGGTGACCGCTGAAATCGACACCCGCGCCGAGCCGCAAACCCCCGCCGTGGCTGTCGCGCCATGAGCACCCGCCTTGCCGCTCCTGCGCAACCGTTCAATGCGGCAGACATGAGCACTGCGACCAAGGTGTTTGCCTTCGCCACCATGTGCATCGGCATGTTCATCGCCCTGCTGGATATCCAGATCGTTTCGGCGTCGTTGCGCGATATCGGCGGTGGCCTGTCCGCCGGCACCGACGAAACCGCATGGGTGCAGACCAGCTACCTGATCGCCGAAATCATCGTGATTCCGTTGTCGGGCTGGTTGTCGCGGGTGTTTTCCACGCGCTGGTTGTTCTGCGCCTCGGCAGTTGGTTTCACCCTCGCCAGTCTGCTCTGCGGCCTGGCCTGGAACATCCAGAGCATGATCGCCTTCCGCGCATTGCAAGGCTTTCTCGGCGGCTCGATGATTCCGCTGGTGTTCACCACCGCGTTCTTTTTCTTCACTGGCAAGCAACGGGTGATTGCCGCCGCGACCATCGGCGCGGTGGCTTCGCTGGCACCGACGCTGGGGCCGGTGATCGGTGGCTGGATTACTGACATTTCTTCCTGGCACTGGCTGTTCTATATCAATCTGGTGCCGGGGATTTTCGTCGCCGTGGCGGTGCCGATGCTGGTCAGGATCGATCAGCCGGAACTGTCGCTGCTCAAGGGTGCGGACTACCTGAGCATGGTCTTTCTCGCGCTGTTCCTCGGTTGCCTGGAATACACCCTCGAAGAAGGCCCGCGCTGGAACTGGTTCAGCGATCAGACGATCCTCACCACCGCGTGGATCAGCGGCCTGGCCGGGCTGGCCTTCATTGGCCGTACGCTGCATGTAGCCAACCCGATCGTCGATCTGCGCGCCTTGAAAGACCGCAATTTCGCCCTCGGCTGCTTCTTTTCCTTCGTCACCGGCATCGGCCTGTTCGCGACGATCTACCTGACGCCGCTGTTCCTCGGCCGCGTGCGCGGCTACAGCGCGCTGGACATTGGTATGGCGGTTTTCTCCACCGGGGTGTTCCAGATTCTGGCGATTCCGCTGTATGCCTTTCTGGCCAATCGCATAGATCTGCGCTGGATCATGATGCTCGGCCTGGGCCTGTTTGCCTTGTCGATGTGGGAGTTCAGCCCGATCACCCACGACTGGGGCGCCGGGCAATTGATGCTGCCGCAAGCACTGCGCGGGATTGCCCAGCAACTGGCGGTGCCGCCCGCGGTGACGTTGACGTTGGGCGGACTGGCACCGGCGCGACTCAAGCACGCGTCAGGGTTGTTCAACCTGATGCGCAACCTCGGCGGTGCGATTGGCATCGCGGCCTGCGCGACGATTCTCAATGACCGCACCAACCTGCATTTCACCCGGTTGGCCGAGCATTTGAACAGCAGCAATGAGGCGATGAATCAGTGGCTGTCGCAGGTCGGCGGCAACTTCGCCCATCTCGGCCAGAGCGGCGATGTCGGCGTCACTGCCAGCCTGCGCCAGTTGTGGCTGGTGACGTATCGCGAGGCGCAGACGCAGACCTATGGCGATACGTTTCTGATGATCATGGTCTGCTTCATCATCGCCACGGCGATGGTGCCCTTGATGCGCAAGGTGCAACCACCGGCCGCGCCGACTTCACAAGCACATTGAAGATTCCCTTGTAGGAGTGAGCCTGCTCGCGATAGCGGTGTGTCAGGTAGCAAACATGGTGACTGACATACT
>NZ_QETJ01000179.1:0-9003 GCF_003105095.1 Pseudomonas sp. NDM
GTGTCAGGTAATGATTCGGGGCTGACACACCGCTATCGCGAGCAGGCTCACTCCTACAGTTGGATTCTGGTGTGTCAGGAATTGCATTGGTGGCTGGAGTGGCCTCTTCGCGAGCAGGCTCGCTCCCACAGGGAAAACCGGCGGTGGTTTGGGCCGCCGCCGGTGAGGTCAATCAGACGCCGAAACGGTCGCGCAGGGAATAGTAGACCGCGCCCAAAGCGGTGAGCGGTGCGGAGAAGGTGCGGCCGCCGAGCATCGGCATGTGCGGCAGTGAGGCGAAGGCGTTGAAGCGTTCGGCGTCGCCGCGGATCATTTCCGAGATCAGTTTGCCGGCCAGGTGCGAGCAGGTAACGCCGTGACCGCTGTAGCCCTGCATGTAGTAGGCGTTCTTTTCGATACGACCGAATTGCGGCATGCGCGACATGGTCAGCAGGAAATTTCCGGTCCAGCGGTAGTCGATTTTCACGTCCTTGAGCTGCGGGAAGGTCTTGAGGATCTTCGGCCGAATCAGCTGTTCGATGTCGTCCGGCTCCCGCGCGCCGTAAACCACGCCTCCTCCGTAAAGCAGACGGTTGTCGGCAGTCAGGCGGTAGTAATCCAACAGGTAATTGCAATCTTCGACACAGTAATTATTGGTGATCAAACTGCGTGCCTGCTGCTCGGTCAGCGGTTCGGTGACGACGATCTGCGAGCCGCACGGCATGCTTTTCGCGGTGACGCGGTTGTCGAGGCCTTGCGGCAGATAAGCATTGCCGGCGATCAGCAGGTATTTGGCGCGGACCAGCCCTTTGCCGGTGCGCACGGTGATCGGCTCGCCGTAGGTAATTTCCACCGCCGCCGATTGCTCGTAGATCTTGCCGCCCAAACGCACGATGGCAGCGGCCTCCCCTAGCGCCAGATTCAACGGATGAACGTGGCCACCCTGCATGTCCAGCAAACCGCCAACGTAAGCATCGGAGCCGACTTCACGACGAATGTCCGCTGCATCTAGCATCTGCAGATTGCGGTTGCCGTAGCGTTCCCAGTTGCGCTTCTGCTCGGCCAGACCGTTGAGTTGCTTCTTGTTCATCGCCGCGAAAATACCGCCCGGGCGATAGTCGCACTTGATGTCGTAATCCTGGATGCGCGAACGGATGATGTCGGCGCCTTCGAAGATCATGCTGCCGAGGATTTCCGCAGTCTTGTCACCGTAGCGCTCTTCGATGACATCGACGTCGCGGCTGTAGGAGTTGACGAGTTGCCCGCCGTTGCGACCGCTGGCACCGTAGCCGACTTTCGCCGCTTCCAGCACCGTGACTTTGTAGCCAGCCTCGCTGAGGAACAGCGCCGAGGACAGGCCGGTATAGCCTGCGCCGATGATGCAGACGTCGCAGTCCAGCGCTTCTTCGAGAATCGGAAAGTCGATGACTTCGTTGCGGGTGGCGGCGTAGTAGCTGTTGACGTGTTGCTGTTTCATACATTTCTCCGAGGGTCGCCTACCAGGGGCGACCGCCGCTGTAAAAGAATTAGAGCTTGATCCAGGTCGCTTTCAGCTCGGTGTACTTGTCGAACGCGTGCAGCGATTTGTCGCGACCGTTGCCCGATTGCTTGAAACCACCGAACGGTGCGGTCATGTCGCCGCCGTCGTACTGGTTGACCCAGACGCTACCGGCACGCAGGCCACGGGCGAAGGTGTGCGCCTTGCTCAGGTTGCTGGTCCACACACCGGCGGCAAGGCCGAAGATGCTGTCGTTGGCGATCTGCAGGGCTTCTTCAGCGGTGTCGAAGGTGATCAGCGACAGCACCGGGCCGAAGATTTCTTCCTGGGCGATAGTCATCGCATTGGTCACGCCGTCGAAAATCGCTGGCTGCACGTAGAGGCCACCGGTTTCTTCGAGGGTGCGCTGGCCGCCGGCAATCAGCTCGGCGCCCTCCTCGCGACCGATGCTGATGTAGCGCAGCACGTTGTCGAGCTGACGCTGGTCGACCACGGCGCCGACGGTGGTGGCCGGATCAAGCGCATGCCCCGGTTTCCACGCTTGCAAGGCTTCCACCAGCAGCGGAATAAACTGCTCGCGGATCGAACGTTCGACCAGCAGGCGCGAACCGGCGGTGCAGACTTCACCCTGATTGAAGGCGATGGCACCGGCCGCTGCTTGGGCTGCGGCGCGCAGATCCGGTGCGTCGGCAAACACCACGTTCGGGCTCTTGCCGCCGGCCTCGAGCCAGACGCGTTTCATGTTGCTTTGGCCGGCGTAAATCATCAGTTGCTTGGCGATCGCCGTGGAGCCGGTGAAGGCCAGGACGTCGACATCCATATGCAACGCCAGCGCCTTGCCGACGGTGTGACCGAAGCCCGGCAGCACGTTGAACACGCCCTTCGGAATCCCGGCCTCCAGCCCAAGCTGCGCAATACGGATGGCGGTCAGTGGTGACTTTTCCGAAGGCTTGAGAATGAACGAGTTACCTGCTGCCAGCGCTGGAGCGAACTTCCAGCTGGCCATGATCAGCGGGAAATTCCACGGCACGATCGCCGCGACCACACCGGCGGGCTCGCGGGTGACGAGGCCGAGTTGGTCGTGCGGGGTGGCGGCGACTTCGTCGTAGATCTTGTCGATGGCCTCGGCGCTCCAGCGGATCGCGTTGGCGGTGGCCGGGATGTCGATGCTCATCGAATCGCTGATCGGTTTGCCCATGTCGAGGGTTTCCAGCAGCGCCAGTTCTTCCTGGTGCTGCAGGATCAGATCGGCGAAGCGGATCAGGATGCGCTTGCGCTCGGCCGGGGCCTTTTTCGCCCAGATGCCGGAGTTGAACGATTGACGCGCGGCTTCCACCGCGAGGTTGGCGTCGGCTTCATCGGTACTGGCGACGGCGGCGAGAAAGCGGCCATCGACCGGGCTCAGGCATTCGAAGGTGTCGCCACTGATCGCCGGGCGGTATTCACCGTTGATGAAGGCGCGGGATTCGATGGACAGGGACTGGAAGCGTTGTTCCCAGTCGTTGCGGGTTGTGGTCATTGTTTTGAGCTCGACAAGGGGGAATTGGGGGGTGTCGGGTTGCTGTGTCTGGCTTGAGATGGCTGCCCTCACCCTAGCCCTCTCCCAGGGGTAGAGGGGACCGACCGAGTTGTCTTGGGAGATACACCGACCTGAACGACCGAGTCGATTATGGATTCGGCAAAAATCGTTCAGGTCGCAGGATCTCCCAAGCATCCCCAGGTCAGTCCCCTCTACCCCTGGGAGAGGGTTAGGGTGAGGGGCTTTTGGCTTTTGGGGCCCTAAAACACTCAGACCGTATGCAGATACCAGTTGTACTCAAGGTCAGAAATCGAGTTCTCGAACTCGGCCAGCTCGCTTTCCTTGCATGCGACAAACACGTCGATGTACATCGGGTCGATGTAGCGCGCCATGACTTCGCTGTCGTCGAGCTCGCGCAAGGCGTCACGCAGGTTGTTCGGCAGGCTCTGCTCGTTCTGCTCGTAGCTGTTGCCTTCGACCGGAGCGCCCGGTTCGATCTGGTTGGTCAGACCGTGGTGAATACCGGCCAGCACCGAAGCCATCAGCAGATACGGGTTGGCATCGGCACCGGCGACGCGGTGTTCGATGCGCACGGCATCCGCTGAACCGGTCGGCACGCGCACGGCGACGGTGCGGTTGTCGATGCCCCAGCTCGGCGAGTTCGGCACATAGAACTGCGCGCCGAAGCGGCGATAGGAGTTGACGTTCGGGCAGAGGAACGCCATTTGCGCCGGCAGGGTCTCGAGCACACCGCCGATCGCGTGACGCAGCGCGGCGTTCTGCTCGGGATCCTCGCTGGCGAAGATGTTGTTGCCTTCTTTGTCCAGAATCGAAATGTGCACATGCAAACCGTTGCCGGCCTGGCCCGGATACGGCTTGGCCATGAAAGTCGTGTCCATCTCGTGGTCGTAGGCGATGTTTTTCACCAGACGCTTGAGCAGCACCGCGTAATCACAGGCCTTGATCGGGTCGGAAACGTGATGCAGGTTGACTTCGAACTGCGCCGGGGCGCTTTCCTTGACGATCGCGTCAGCCGGGATGCCCTGCTCTTTCGCGCCTTCGAGGATGTCTTGCAGGCAGTCGACGTATTCGTCGAGATCGTCGATCAGGTACACCTGAGTCGATACCGGACGTTTGCCCGACACTGGCGAGCGTGGCGACTGCGGACGGCCGTTCACGTTGTCCTGGTCAATCAGATAGAACTCCAGTTCGAACGCGGCGCAAATGGTCAGGCCGAGGTCGTCGAACTTGCGCACCACATTGGCCAGCACTTCACGCGGGTCGGCGAAGAACGGCTGGCCTTCGATCTCGTGCATGGTCATCAGCAGTTGTGCGGTCGGGCGCTTTTGCCACGGCTCGATGCTCAACGTCCCGGGAATCGGATAGCAGATGCGATCGGCATCGCCAATATCGAGGCCCAGACCGGTGCTTTCCACCGTCGAGCCATTGATGTCCAGCGCGAACAGCGACGCCGGCAGGTTAATGCCTTTTTCGTACACCTTATGAAGACTGGTGCGTTCGATGCGCTTGCCGCGCACCACACCGTTCATATCCGCAATCAGAAGGTCGACGTACAAAACCTCAGGATATTTCTTAAGGAATGCGTTGGCTTCGTTGAGTTGAACGGTACGCAGAGGGACCGACATGATGCACCTATTTAGCTGTTAATTATTATGTTCACCACCGTGTTGCGCAGCCAGTCAATCCGAAAGGCAAAGTGAAGTCAATAGCGAACAGCTGGCCCCGCAGCCTTTATTTTTCGGGCTTTTATTTACACTCTCGTGCCAGATCCGCCGTCAAACCCCATGAAACCAGCGCAACCTGATGACCGGCGTTTAGAATTTTTTACATGGCAGTTGTTAATTAAAATCAACGAGGCTAAGCTCCGGAAAAGCTCGTTCAAGTGACAGACTTCGAGGTGAATAAAAATGGCATTCAAGCCATTGATCGGCGTTACTGCGTGCGTCAAACAGATTGGCCTGCATCCCTATCACATCAGCGGCGACAAGTACGTACGTGCTGTCAGCGTTGGCGCTGAAGGGCTGCCAGTGGTCATTCCTTCCCTCGGCAACCTGACTGAAATCGACGACCTGCTCGGTCAACTCGACGGTCTGTTGCTGACCGGCTCACCTTCGAATGTGGAGCCCTTCCACTATCAAGGCCCGGCCAGTGCGCCTGGCACGGATCACGACCCGGCCCGCGACGCCACCACCCTTCCTTTATTGCGTGCAGCCATCGCGGCGGGCGTTCCGGTGCTCGGCATCTGCCGTGGCTTTCAGGAAATGAACGTGGCCTTCGGCGGCAGTCTGCATCAGAAGGTCCATGAGCTGCCGGGCATGCTCGATCACCGCGAGGCCGACAGCCCGGATGTCGCGGTGCAATACGCCCCGGCTCATGCGGTCAGCGTGCTCGCCGGCGGTGTGTTCGAGGCGCTGGAGTTGCCCAACGAGTTTCAGGTCAATTCGATTCACAGCCAGGGCATCGACCGCCTCGCCGCCGGCCTGCGTGCCGAAGCGGTAGCCCCGGACGGTTTGATCGAAGCGATCTCGGTCGAGCACAGCCCGACCTTCGCACTCGGCGTGCAATGGCACCCGGAGTGGCAAGTGCTGGACAACCCCGATTACCTGAAGATTTTCCAGGCGTTCGGCGCAGCGTGCCGGCAACGGGCGGCGCGGCGCAACCAGCGCTGACGCAACCACGAATCAAGTAACGATTTACTGCCCCCGCGGCTGGCGGGTGTGCGTTTGCACACCTGTCAGTCGTGAACTGCGACACCCGTAATAACAACAAGTACGACCCAAGCCGCAGGGCAGGAGCCCTGTAGGAGCTGCCGAAGGCTGCGATCTCTTGATCTTGATCCTGAAAAACAAAATCAAAAGATCGCAGCCTTCGGCAGCTCCTACAGGTGCATTTGCAGGCTTGCAATCCACTTAAGCCCGGCCACGTTGGCCAGGCACACGAAACCTGTTGGGAGTTTCACATGGCAAACGCCTCCAGCACTTACCGGAAGGCACTCGAAGGTCATCAGCAACCGAAAAAGGTGTTGGTGAAAGTCGACCGTGTCACCAAGAAGTTCGACGAAACCGTGGCCGTGGACGATGTGTCCCTGGAGATCCATCAGGGCGAAATCTTCGCGCTGCTGGGTGGCTCCGGATCGGGCAAATCGACCCTGCTGCGCATGCTCGCCGGTTTCGAGCGGCCGACCGAGGGGCGGATTCTGCTCGATGGCGTGGACATCACCGACATGCCGCCGTACGAGCGGCCGATCAACATGATGTTCCAGTCCTACGCGTTATTCCCGCACATGACCGTGGCGCAGAACATCGCCTTCGGCCTCAAACAGGACCGTTTGCCTGCCAGTGAAATCGATGCCCGCGTCGAAGAAATGCTGCGTCTGGTGCACATGACCCAATACGCCAAACGCCGCCCGCACCAATTGTCCGGCGGTCAGCGGCAGCGCGTCGCTCTCGCCCGCTCGCTGGCGAAACGGCCGAAACTGTTGCTGCTCGACGAGCCGATGGGGGCGCTGGACAAGAAACTGCGTTCGCAGATGCAGCTTGAGCTTGTGGAGATCATCGAACGCGTCGGCGTGACCTGCGTGATGGTGACCCACGACCAGGAAGAAGCCATGACCATGGCTCAGCGCATCGCAATCATGCACCTGGGCTGGATCGCGCAGATCGGCAGCCCGGTCGACATTTATGAAGCGCCGGTCAGCCGCATGGTCTGCGAGTTCATCGGCAACGTGAACGCCTTCGACGGCACCGTGGTGGAAGATCTGGAAGGCCACGCGATCATCCACAGCCCGGATTTGCAGCAGAAGATTTACGTCGGTCACGGCGTCAGCACTTCGGTGCAGGACAAGTCGATCACCTACGCCATCCGCCCGGAGAAAATGCTCGTCAGCACCAGCCAACCGGAGTTCCGCTACAACTGGTCCGAAGGCAAGGTGCACGACATCGCCTACCTCGGCGGTCACTCGGTGTTCTACGTCGAGCTGCCCGGCGGCAAGATCGTCCAGTCGTTCATGGCTAACGCCGAACGTCGTGGTGCGCGGCCGACCTGGGACGACAAGGTCTACGTCTGGTGGGAAGACGACAGCGGCGTGGTACTGCGCTCATGAGAACCTTCAATCAGCAATTCCTGCGCCTGGTGCCCAGCGGACGAAAACTGGTGATCGGCATTCCGTTCATCTGGCTGTTCCTGTTTTTCATGCTGCCGTTTTTTCTGGTGATGAAGATCAGCTTCTCGGAAGCCGCACTGTCGATCCCGCCGTACTCGGAGATCTACACCTTCGCCGAACAGAAATTCCAGCTGCTGCTGAACATCGGCAACTACACCCTGCTCGGTGAAGACGAGCTATACCTGTCGGCCTACCTCGGTTCGCTGAAGGTCGCAGCACTGAGCACGCTGATGTGCCTGGCGATCGGTTTTCCGATGGCCTACGCAATCACCAAGACCGGCAAGGAAACGCAAAACGTCCTGCTGCTGTTGATCATGATGCCGACCTGGACGGCGATTCTGATCCGCGTTTATGCGTGGATGGGCATCCTCAGCAACAACGGTTTGCTCAATGCGTTTCTGATGTGGACCGGGCTCACCGATCACCCGATCGAGATCCTCAACACCAACACTGCCGTCTATATAGGTGTCGTGTACGCGTATTTGCCGTTCATGGTTCTGCCGCTCTACGCCAACCTCGTCAAGCACGACAACAGCCTGCTGGAAGCCGCGCAGGACTTGGGTTCGAGCAACTTCAACAACTTCTGGAAGATCACCGTGCCACTGGCGAAGAACGGGATCATTGCCGGCTGCATGCTGGTGTTTATTCCGGTGGTCGGCGAGTTCGTGATTCCGGAACTGTTGGGTGGCCCGGAGACGCTGATGATCGGTCGCGTGCTGTGGCAAGAGTTCTTCAATAACCGCGACTGGCCGGTGGCGTCCGCCCTGGCGGTGGTGATGCTGTTGATCCTGATTGTGCCGATTCTGCTGTTCAACCGCAGTCAGGCCAAAGAGATGGAGGCACGGGGATGAAACGCTTCAACTTTTCCAGGTTCATGCTGATCTTCGGCCTGATGTTCATTTATCTGCCGATGCTGATTCTGGTGATCTACTCGTTCAACGCCTCGAAACTGGTGACCGTGTGGGGTGGCTGGTCGATCAAGTGGTATGCCGGCCTGCTCGACAACACGCAACTGATGGGCTCGGTGGTGCGCTCGCTGGAGATTGCCTGCTACACCGCGATTGCTGCGGTGGCGCTGGGCACCCTCGCCGCTTTTGTCCTGACTCGCGTCACGCGCTTCAAGGGTCGCACGCTGTTTGGCGGCCTGGTCACCGCGCCGCTGGTGATGCCGGAAGTGATCACCGGCCTGTCGTTGTTGCTGCTGTTCGTAGCGATGGCGCAGCTGATCGGATGGCCGCAGGAGCGAGGCATCGTCACCATCTGGATTGCTCACACGACCTTTTGTGCGGCTTATGTCGCGGTGGTAGTCTCCGCCCGCCTGCGCGAGCTGGATCTGTCGATCGAAGAAGCGGCGATGGATCTCGGCGCGAAACCGTTCAAGGTGTTTTTCCTGATCACCATCCCCATGATCGCGCCATCGCTGGCGGCAGGCGGGATGATGTCGTTTGCCTTGTCGCTGGACGATCTGGTGCTGGCGAGTTTCGTCTCCGGGCCGGGCTCGACGACGCTGCCGATGGAAGTGTTCTCGGCGGTGCGTCTGGGTGTGAAACCCGAGATCAACGCGGTGGCCAGCCTGATTCTGCTGGCGGTGTCGCTGGTGACTTTCCTCGTCTGGTACTTCGGCCGCAAAGCGGAAGCCAATCGCAAACTGGCGATCCAGGAAGCAATGGATCAGACCGCGAATGAGTCGTGGCAGCCGCAACGTGCCGCAGCGGCCACAGCCTGACTCAAGGACTATAAAAACCTGTGGCGAGGGAGCTTGCTCCCGCTTGAGTGCGCAGCGCTCACAAGATCTTGCGGGCGCTTCGCAGCCCAGCGGGAGCA
>NZ_QETJ01000180.1:0-8983 GCF_003105095.1 Pseudomonas sp. NDM
GAGCAGGCTCACTCCTACATTTGGAATGCGTTCACCCTGTAGGAGTGAGCCTGCTCGCGATAAGGCCAGTGCCGACAATGCAAATCTTCAGGCCTGAATGCTGACCAGACTCAACAATTGCCCATCCTGCACCCCGAACTGCGCCTCCAGCTCCGAACCGTTGCGCCATTCGCTCGACAGATCCGTCAATAACCGCAGCCTGACCTGACCCGCCTCAGTCCATTCCAGCACTTCGGCGTGCTCGAAATAGAAGCGCTGCTGGACGATCGGGTACAGCGCCTTGAACAGACTCTCCTTGACCGAAAACGTCAAGGTCACCAGCAGCGCCAGTTGATCCTGCGGCCCAGCGGCCATGCGCTGCATTTCCGCCGGGGTGAGAATTTCCCCGGCCAGACGTTCGGCGCGCTCATGGCTCAGCAGGTTTTCCAGATCCATGCCCAAGCCGCGCCAGTGCCGCTTGTTGGCGACAATCGCTGCGGCGCGGCCGGTGCTGTGGGTGATCGAGCCGCAGATATGCGCTGGCCACACCGGCGCGCGGTCCTCGCCGATCGGCGGGATGACGTTCAAACCTTCGAGTTGTTGCAGCGCGGCACGGGCGCAGATTCGCCCGGCGAGAAACTCGGCCTGACGCTTGGCCACTGAACGCTGAATGCTCGGCGGCGCGATGACAGCGCTGCGCTGAAAGTCATCGCCAAGCAACTGCGCCGGGTTGAAGTGAGTACTGAGCAGCACGGTGTCGGCCAACACCGTCGGCAACGGCCAGTGGTTGTCGAGCGCGGTGCAGCAGGCGGGCAGGGCGGGGATGGTATGCATGGCGGGCATTTTGCCGGTTAGCTTCGAGGCTGAACAGTAGGCCCTGTTTTTGTGGCGAGGGAGCTTGCTCCCGCTGGGGCGCGAAGCGCCCCCCCAAAAACCTGCTGATATCTGTCAGCGAGAAGGTCGCCAGCAGGTTTGGCGACGACTGCGTCGCCGAGCGGGAGCAAGCTCCCTAGCCACACAGGCGCGTTAGCCGAAAATCTTCTTGAAGAACGCCTGCATGTCCGCCCAGGATTTTTCATCCGCCGCCTTGTTGTAACCAATGTCCGGCCCACCATGCTCGCCATGACTCAAGCGGTCGGCATCCGGATTGCTGAAGCCGTGCTTGGCGCCATCCAGGCTGACGAACTGGTAGTCCGCCCCGGCCTTGTCCATCTCCGCCTTGAACGCAGTGACGTTGTCCTGCGTGACCATGCTGTCCAGCGCACCATGCTCGACCAGGATTTTCGCCTTCACGCTGCCCGGGGTCGCCGGGGTCTTGGTCGCCAGCGCGCCATGGAAACTCACCACACCGGCCAGCGGCACACCCTGACGCGCTGCATTCAGCACCACGCCGCCGCCGAAGCAGTAGCCGATGGCGGCAATCCTGTTCGGGTCGGTCTGCTTTTGCTGCTTCAGCAGATCGAGACCGGCGGCGAAGCGTTTACTGGCGGCATCGGCATCCTTGGTCGCTGCCTGCATGAAGGCCATGGCATCTTTCGGGTGCTCGGTGTTTTTGCCATCGCCGTACATGTCGATGGCCAGTGCGCTGTAGCCGAGTTCGGCGAGATCCCGTGCGCGGCGTTTGGCGTAATCGTTCAGCCCCCACCATTCGTGGACCACGACAACGCCGGGGCGTGGGCCTTTGATCGCGTCGTCATAGGCGTAGTAACCGATCAGTTTGCTGCCGTCGGCGCTTTGATAAGGGATTTCTTCAGTCTTGATCGCAGCCTGGGTGAAGCTGCTGACCGCCAGCAAAGCAAGGGCGAGGAACAGGCGCATGGTCGGGTCTCCTTATGGAAAGTGGTCAGAACAGCCTAGTCGATCTGGTTCAGGTCAGGTTCAGAGACGGTTCAGGGGCCGTACAGGGGCGGCTCAGTAACCTTGCGCCATACCCAAACAGCACTGTGAAAGAGGAAATACCCATGACTCGTATCAACAAACTGCTGCTGGCTTTTACCCTGTTAGGCTCCAGCATCGCGGCCAACGCCGACGACACCAGCAACTTCGCCGGCCTGACGTTCGGCCAGACCAGCGACAAGATCGACAAGTCCCACGCACTGAACAATAACCTCGGCCACCCCAACGCCACCGGAGCCATCGACGGCAACAACACCTACGGCATGCGCCTCGGTCAGCAAAACAGCCAGGGCCGCTACTACGCCACCTACGACAACGTTTCCGGCTCGCACAATGGCGTTAAACTGCGCCAGGAAAACCTGCTCGGCAGCTATGACCTGTTCTACCCGGTGGGCGGCAGCACCAAGTTGTTCGGCGGCGCCACGGCCGGTCTGACCAAACTGACTCAGGATTCGCCAGGCTTCAGCCGTGACAGCGACATCGGTTACGCCATCGGTGGCCAGGTCGGTGTCTTGCAGCAAGTTTCACAGAACACCTCGGTGGAACTCGGTTACCGTTACCTGCGCAGCAACGCCAGCACCGAAATGAAAGAGAGCGGCGGCAGCAAACAGGGCTCGCTGGACTTGACCAGCAGCGCGCAGACCTACCTGTCGGCCAACTACTATTTCTAAGCAGTTGCCGCCGATTGAATAGTGGGAGCGAGCCTGCTCGCGAAAGCGATGTTTCATTCAACATCATCGTTGACTGAATAACCGCATTCGCGAGCAGGCTCGCTCCCACAGGTTGTGTCTGGAGTGTTCAAGTGATGGGGAGAAGGGCATGAAACTGTTGGTCGTCGAAGATGAGGCGCTGTTGCGTCATCACCTGCAAACCCGCCTGACGGAGAGCGGCCACGTGGTCGAGTCCGTGGCCAATGCCGAGGAGGCGCTGTACCAGACCGGCCAGTACAACTTCGATCTGGCGGTGATCGATCTCGGCCTGCCGGGCATGGGCGGCCTCGACCTGATCCGCCAGTTGCGCTCGGGCGGCAAGACCTTCCCGATCCTGATCCTCACCGCGCGCGGCAACTGGCAGGACAAAGTCGAGGGCCTTGCCGCCGGTGCCGACGATTACGTGGTCAAGCCCTTCCAGTTCGAAGAACTCGACGCACGCCTCAACGCACTGTTGCGCCGCTCCAGCGGTTTCACCCAGTCGACCATCGTTGCCGGGCCGTTGCTGCTCGACCTCAATCGCAAACAGGCCAGCCTCGATGAACAACCGCTGGCGCTGACCGCCTACGAATACCGCATCCTCGAATACCTGATGCGCCACCATCAGCAAGTGGTGCCCAAGGATCGCTTGATGGAGCAGCTCTACCCGGATGACGACGAGCGCGATCCGAATGTCATCGAAGTGCTGGTCGGCCGTCTGCGGCGCAAGCTCGAAGGCCCGGCCGGGTTCAAGCCGATCGACACCGTGCGCGGCCTCGGCTACCTGTTCAATGAGCGCTGCACTTGATCCGTTCCCTCCGCGTTCGTTTGATGCTTGCCGCCACCACGTTGGCGGTGTTGTTCATGCTCGCCTTGCTGCCGGCGATGCAGGGCGCGTTCAGCCTCGCGTTGCAGGATTCGATCGAGCAACGCCTGGCCTCCGACGTCACCACACTGATCTCCGCGGCGCGGGTGGAAAACGGTCATTTGGTGATGCCCTCGCAATTGCCGGACGAGCGCTTCAACCTCACCGATTTCCGCTTGCTCGGCTATATCTACGACCGCGACGGCAAGTTGGTGTGGCGTTCGAAAGCCACCCAGGAAGAGCAGATCAACTACAAGCCGCGTTACGACGGCCTCGGCAACGAGTTCGCGCGGATCCGTGAAGCCAGCGGTCAGGAATTCTTCGTCTACGACGTCGAAGTCAAACTGCTCGGCGGCAAGAGCGCGGCATTCAGCATCGTCGCTCTGCAACCGGTCCGTGAGTACGAAACCACCCTGGAAGGCCTGCGCGAAAATCTCTATCTGGGCTTCGGCGCGGCATTGCTGGTACTGCTGGCATTGCTGTGGATCGGCCTGACCTGGGGCCTCAAGGCTCTGCGGCGATTGAGCCAGGAACTCGACGAAATCGAGGGCGGCACCCGCGAAAGCCTGACGGAAAAACACCCGCGCGAACTGCTGCGCCTGACCGGCTCGCTCAACCGCCTGCTGCTCAGCGAACGCCAGCAGCGCAGCCGCTATCGCGACTCCCTCGACGACCTCGCCCACAGCCTGAAAACCCCATTGGCGGTGCTGCAAGGCGTCAGCGAAGACATGGCCCAGCGTCCCGAAGACCGCGATCAGGCCTGGGTCCTGCAAAGCCAGATCGAGCGCATGAGCCAGCAGATCAGCTACCAGCTGCAACGGGCCAGCCTGCGCAAAAGCGGCCTGGTTCGCCATCAGGTGCGCCTGCAACCGGTGCTCAAAAGCCTGTGCGATACGCTGGACAAGGTCTACCGCGACAAACATGTGCGCGTGACTTTTGATCTGCCTCAACATTGCTACGTGCCGATCGAACAGGGCGCCTTGCTGGAAATGCTCGGCAACCTGCTGGAAAACGCCTATCGCCTGTGCCTGGGCGAAGTGCGTGTCAGCGTACGCGAGTCACTGGCCGGGATCGAATTGTGTGTCGAGGACGATGGGCCAGGCGTGCCGCTCGATCAGCGGGCGCGGATTCTCGAGCGCGGCGAACGCCTGGACGCCCAGCATCCGGGGCAGGGGATCGGCCTGGCGGTGGTCAAGGACATCATCGAGAGTTACAACGCCCGCTTGGCCCTGGGCGATTCGCCGATGGGTGGGGCGGCGTTCAGGATTCATTTTCCTGCGGTGTGAATGAAGCGGCCCTCACCCTAACCCTCTCCCAGTGGGAGAGGGAACTGACCTAAGTGTCTTGAGAAGTTTATCGACCTGAGCAACTTGCAGTGGATATGGATTCACTGAATAACTGTCAGGCCGGTCCAGATCTTCAGCATCCCCCAATCAATCCCCTCTCCCTCTGGGAGAGGGTTAGGGTGAGGGGCTTTTGATCTTTCACAACTCCTGCGCCCGATAAGCCCCCGGTGTCAGCCCCGTCCATTTCTTGAACGCCCGATGAAACGCCGACGGTTCGGAAAATCCGAGCTGCTCGGCAATCTGCTGCAACGACAAATCCGCCCGGCCCAGATGATAGATGGCGATATCCCGCCGCAGTTGATCCTTCAGCTCCTGAAAACTCGTGCCTTCCTCGCGCAAGTGCCGGCGCAAGGTCTGCGGGCTGATGTGCAGATGCGCGGCGACGGCTTCCAGGTCCGGCCAGCGCGCAGCGTCACGGCTGAGCAAGCGGCGCAGGCGGCTGCTCAGGCTGTCGCCGTCGTCCGGGCGTGAGAGCAGGTCGGCAGGGGAGCGTTCGAGGAAATGTTTGAGGGTGCGTTCGTCCTGCAACAGCGGCATGGCCAGGTAGCGACTGTGAAACAGCAGGCTGCTCCGGGCGCCGTCGAAGGTCAGGGGGCAGGGGAACAGCAGGTCGTATTCGCTGCCGTGAGCGGGGCGCGGATAACTGAAGCTTGCCTGCTCAAGGCGAATCCGCTGGCCGATCAGCCAGCTGCCGAGGCGGTGCCAGATCACCAGCAGGCTTTCGCTGAGAAAGTGGTCCGGGTCCCACAACTGCGCGTCATCCAGGCTCAACCGCACCCATTCGTCTTCGCGGCTCAAGCTCAGGCGCGGGGCATCAGGGAATAGGCTATAAAACAATAAACCGCGTTGCAGGGCCTTCTCCAGATTGCGGCAGTGAATCGAGGCGTGGCACATCATGGCAAAGCTGCCGGGCTTGCTCGGTGCGTTGCCGAAACCCAGGTATTCATCGTCCAGCGCCAGCCACAACCCCTGAATCAGGCGGGTGAACTGCTCAGGTGCGATGCGTGCGCGGGGCTCATCGAGCAACTCCGGGCTGATTCCCAGTTGCTGCAACAGGTTTGAGTAATCGAAACCGCGACGGCGTGCGCCGCCAAGGGCGGCGCGGGCGAAATGGCTGGCGATGGTGCGTTCGCGCATAAGCGGCAATCCTTGTTCTGGCACCGATCGTAACGGCGGGCCTGCAACGCAACAAGGCGGATTTCCGCCAAATTGTAGGACGAGGGGCGGTGAGTTGGCGGAAATCCGCCACGATGAAGTAGTCAACGCGGTCCGGACAGATCCTGCAATGCCTGATATCAAAAGGCTTGCTGCCAATCGCACCAATCTGGCACGACGTTTGCGATACAAGCGACAGAAGCGTGCATTTCTCCCGCTCGGGAGGATGCCGTTCCAACAACAAATCCCTCCAGTGCAGGAGGGTTCGCAATTAAGGTTCGGCGCTCGACAGATGGATGTTGCCGCTGGACGCTTGAGGAAACCTGCAATGACGACTCGTCAGCCACTGTACAAATCCCTGTATTTCCAGGTGATCGTTGCCATCGCCATCGGCATCCTGCTCGGTCACTTCTACCCGCAGACCGGCGTGGCCCTCAAGCCACTGGGTGACGGCTTCATCAAGCTGATCAAGATGGTCATCGCCCCGATCATCTTCTGTACTGTTGTCAGCGGCATCGCCGGCATGCAGAACATGAAGTCGGTAGGCAAGACCGGCGGCTACGCGCTGCTGTACTTCGAAATCGTTTCCACCATTGCCCTGCTGATCGGTCTGGTCGTGGTCAACGTTGTGCAACCGGGCGCCGGCATGCACATCGACGTCACCACCCTCGACGCCTCGAAAATCGCCACCTACGTGACGGCCAGTAAAGACCAGAGCATTGTCGGCTTCCTCCTCAATGTGATCCCGAACACCATCGTCGGCGCGTTTGCCACCGGTGACATCCTGCAAGTGCTGATGTTCTCGGTGATCTTCGGTTACGCCCTGCATCGCCTGGGGTCGTACGGTCGTCCGCTGCTGGACATGATCGATCGCTTCGCCCACGTGATGTTCAACATCATCAACATGATCATGAAACTGGCGCCACTCGGTGCGCTGGGCGCCATGGCGTTCACCATCGGTGCTTACGGGGTCGGCTCGCTGGTGCAGCTGGGTCAACTGATGATCTGCTTCTACATCACCTGCGTACTGTTCGTCGTGCTGGTGCTGGGTGCGATCTGCCGGGCTCACGGTTTCAGCGTGTTCAAACTGGTGCGTTACATCCGTGAAGAGCTGCTGATCGTACTGGGTACGTCCTCGTCGGAATCGGCACTGCCACGCATGCTGATCAAGATGGAACGTCTGGGTGCGAAGAAATCGGTAGTTGGTCTGGTGATCCCGACCGGTTACTCGTTCAACCTCGACGGTACTTCGATCTACCTGACCATGGCCGCCGTGTTCATCGCCCAGGCGACTGACACGCACATGGACATCACCCACCAGATCACCCTGCTGCTGGTACTGCTGCTGTCCTCCAAAGGCGCGGCGGGTGTGACCGGTTCGGGCTTCATCGTGCTGGCCGCAACCCTGTCGGCGGTAGGTCACCTGCCGGTGGCCGGTCTGGCGCTGATCCTCGGCATCGACCGCTTCATGTCCGAAGCCCGCGCGCTGACCAATCTGGTCGGTAACGCGGTAGCGACCATCGTCGTGGCCAAGTGGGTCAAGGAGCTGGATACCGATCAACTGCAGGCCGAGCTGGCTTCCGGCGGTCGCGGTATCTCCGACGAGCGTGAAGAAGACGACCTGGGTGTGGCTGAAGGCCCAACCCCGAGCAATGTGAAGTAAGCATCGCTTGCACGGAAAAACCCGCTTCGGCGGGTTTTTTCTTGCCCGGGATTTGAGCACAACGGTCACACCTGCTGACATTTGCGGTGATTGCCGCATCGACGATGGCTGCCTAGGCTGAGTGCATCGCCCAAGGAGTTCGCCCATGTCCGCACCGCTGGCCTCACTGAAGATTCTCGATTTCTCGACCTTGCTGCCGGGGCCTTTCGCCTCGCTGCTGCTGGCGGACATGGGCGCCGAGGTGCTGCGCATCGAATCGCCGACGCGTATGGATCTGCTGCGGGTGCTGCCGCCGCATGATGGCGGGGTATCGGCCAGCCACGCTTACCTGAACCGCAACAAGCGCAGTCTGGCGCTGGATCTGAAACAGCCCGCGGCGCTGGAGATCATCAAGCAGCTGCTAGGCGATTACGACATCGTTCTCGAGCAATTCCGCCCCGGGGTGATGGAGCGCCTGGGCCTGGGTTATGAGGCGTTGAAGGCGATCAACCCGCAGCTGATTTACGTGTCGATCAGCGGCTACGGCCAGACCGGGCCGTACAAGGAGCGTGCGGGGCATGACATCAACTATCTGGCGCTGGCCGGGCTGGCCAGTTACACCGGCCGCGCCGACAGCGGGCCCTTGCCGCTGGGCATGCAGGTGGCGGACGTGGCCGGCGGCTCGTTGCACGGGGTGATCGGCTTGCTGGCGGCGGTGATCGCTCGCCAGCAGAGCGGGCAAGGCACGCATCTGGATGTGAGCATGACCGATTGCGCGTTCAGCCTGAATGCCATGGCAGGTTCGGGATATCTGGCCTGTGGCGCGGAGCCGGGCTGGGAAGATCAGATGCTCAACGGCGGCAGTTTCTACGATTATTACCGCACGCGGGATGGGCGCTGGATGTCAGTGGGCAGTCTCGAGCCGGCGTTCATGCAGCAACTGTGCACGGCGCTGGGCCGACCGGAACTGGCGGCGCAGGGATTGTCCCCCAGGGCAGAGCAGCAACAGGCGCTGAAAGAGGCATTGCGGATCGAATTCGAGCGACATGATTTTGCTGAACTGTGTGAGCGGTTCGCCGGAGTCGATGCCTGTGTCGAACCGGTGTTGAATCTGAGCGAGGCGCTGCGCCATCCGCAGTTGCAGGCGCGGGAGCTGGTGACCCAGGTGCCGCGCGGCGATGGCACGACGCAGGCGCAGATGGCTTGTCCGTTGAAATTCTCTGAAGCGTTGCCGGCGCCAAGGCATGTCGGCGCGGGGTTGGGGCAGCATACGGATCAGGTGTTGGAGGAGTTGGGGTTGAGTGCTGAGCGGATCGCCGAGTTGCGTTCGGCCAAGGTGATTCTTTAGTGCCTGAGCCGCCGCCTTCGCGAGCAGGCTCGCTCCCACATTGAAATGCATTCCCCTGTGGGA
>NZ_QETJ01000181.1:0-8970 GCF_003105095.1 Pseudomonas sp. NDM
GCGATCTTTTGCCGTTGATTTTCAAGATCAAAAGATCGCAGCCTTCGGCAGCGCCTACAGAGGGCAATCACATCACGGCTTGCAGCTTGCAGCTCGCAACGGGAGCAAAGCGACCATGACCATCAAACAGATCCGTGCCTTTCTCGCCGTGGCCCATAGCCTGAGTTTCGCCGTTGCATGCGAGCGCCTGCACCTGTCCCAGTCAGCGTTGAGCCTGACCATCAAGGCGCTGGAGGAGGGCCTGGGCGGGCGGCTGTTCAGCCGCAATACCCGGAATGTCGCGCTGACCCCGGAGGGCGAATCCCTGCTGCCGCTGGCGCGCCGGTTGATCGCCGACTGGGACAACGCTGAAGACGAGATGCGTCAGCGTTTCAGTCTGCAACGCGGGCGCGTGACGCTGGCGGCGATGCCGTCGTTTGCCGGCAATCTGCTGCCGCCGATTCTCAAGAGCTTTCGCGCGCGCTATCCGAACGTCAACGTCACGGTCAACGACGTGATCAACGAGCAAGTACTGGAAATGGTCCGCGACCGGCAGGTGGAACTCGGCGTGGCGTTCGCGCCGATGCAGAGTACCTCGATGACGTTCACGCCTCTGTATGTCGATCGCTTCGTCGCCGTGGTGCCAGCGGATTCAGCGCTGGCTGGCCGCGCCGACATCGATTGGCAGACCTTGCTGGAGCAACCGTTCATCACCCTGCAGCGGCCGTCGACGGTACGGGTGATGCTGGAAGAGCATTTGCACGCGCGCGGGATGAAGTTGCCGGTGGAGTTCGAGAGCCATCAATTGGCGACGGTCGGCCGCATGGTCGCCAGCGGGCTCGGAGTCAGCGCGGTGCCGGCGTTGTGTGCGGGGCAAATGCGCGAGCTGGGTGCGCATTGCCTGACATTGAACGATTCGGTCGAGCGGGCAATCGGTGTGCTGACCGAGCCGGGCAATGAACTGTCGGCGGCGGCGCAGGCGTTGTTCGAGATTCTCAAGGCTGAAGATCTGCAGCGCCAGTTCGATCTCCCCCTCACCCCAGCCCTCTCCCCAGGGAGAGGGGGAAAGGGAGCCGACCGCGTGTAGTTCAACTTCCGGGTTCTACCTGCCGCCCCCAATCAATGTGGGAGCGAGCCTGCTCGCGAAAAACGATAACGCGGTCTAGACCTTGGCCACCCGCCACAGATACCAGGCGGCCACTGTCCGATACGGGCTCCACGCCCGGCCGATCTCGATCATCTGTTTGCGCGTCGGTTGCACGTCCAGTCCCTTCAAACGCCGGTAACCCTCACGCACACCGAAATCATCAGCCGGCAGGATGTCCATGCGTTCCAGGCTGTAGATCAGCAGCATCTCCACGGTCCAGCGACCGACGCCGCGCAGGCTGGTCAGACGTTCGATCAGGGTTTCATCGTCCATGGCCCGCGCAGTCGGGTAATCCGGCACCACGCCGTCCAGCGTCGCCTGGGCAATCCCCTGGATCGTCGCGATCTTGCTGGCTGAAAATCCGCAAGCGCGCAATTGCTCGACCTCAGTCGCCAGAATCTGTTCCGGACGCGGAAATGCCTGTCCGGGAAACAACCCCACCAGACGCCCGAGAATCGCATCGCCAGCCTTGGCGTGCAGTTGCTGATAGGCAATCGCGCGCACCAGCGACTCATACGGATCGCGCGCCGGGTGCGGCTGATGCAGGCAGGGGCCGACGGCGCGGATATGGCGCTGCCAGTCAGCGTCTATTACGGCCAGAAAGGCGCTGGCCGCGTCGTACACGTCAGTCATGCGGCCGTGAGTCGAGCGTAATCATCGAAATCCCTTCTCGCTGGATGAGTTGCATGTTTCAGAAAGCCAATTGTTGAGTCATTTGCAGCGCAGCGTTCTCCAACCGCAGCAGAAACGCCTTGCGCGGTTGCCCGCCACCATAACCGGTCAGCGAACCGTCTGCGCCGATCACTCGATGGCAGGGCACTACGATCGATAGCCGATTGTGCCCGTTGGCCAGACCCACCGCACGACTGGCCCCGGGTTTGCCCAGTCCCGCGGCGATGGCGCCGTAGGTGCTGGTGTGGCCGTAGGGGATTTGCAGCAGCGCCGCCCACACCTCGCGGGCAAACGTGCTGCCGGGCAGGTGCAAGGGCACGCTGAATTGAGTGAGCCTGCCGGCAAAGTACTCCGCCAGTTGCACCTCGATCTGCTGTAAGTGCGCGTTGTGTCCCGGCGCGACGGCGTAGCCATAACGGTTCTGCAGTGCTTCGACTTCACGGGTCAGCGCCGGGCGATCAAGAAACTCCAACAGCACCAGACCACGGCGCTCGGCCATGGCGATCATCGGCCCCAGCGGCGTGGTCAGGCGGGTGAACAGCAGCGGCTCACTGTTGGCGGCGCGGCCCGGGGTAATGTGGAAGGATTTCTGAAAAGCGTCGCGAAAACCGCTGAGCGACTCGTAGCCGGAGTCGAACGCGGCGTGATCGATCGACGCGCCTTGCCTGATTCCGCCCAGGGCCATGCCGAGGCGACGGGTGCGCAGCCAGGCATGGAAAGTCATGCCGAAATGCTGTTTGAACCAGCGCCGCAGCTTCAATGGTTCGATGCCTTCAGCGAGCAATTGTGCATCGCTCCAGCGCCGTTCGGGATCGGCGTCTACCGCGTTGAGCAGGCGCTGCACCCAGTCCGGGGCGATCGCCGCGGCGTCCAGCGGTTTGCAGCGCAGGCAGGCGCGGTAACCGGCGCACAGGCATTCGTCGGCATGGGCAAAAAATTCGACGTTCTCCGGTTTCGGCTTGCGCGCCGTGCAACTGGGGCGGCAGAAGATCCCGGTGGTTTTCACCGCCGTGAAGAACACGCCTTCATAGGCAGTGTCGCGTTCGAGCATGGCGCGAACCATTTCGGCGTGGGGCGGCAGGACAGCGGCTGGTATGTTCATGGGCTGAGAGTAAATCCGCTTTGTCGATGGCTCCACCGAAAAATCGACAGTGAATTTTTTCGCTGGTGCAGCACAATGAGCGGGTCGCCGCTTTCAAGGAAGCTCACCCATGCATCCGTTTTCCATTCAGCGCATCGATCATGTCGTCCTGCGCGTAGCCGACCTGCAACGCAGCATCGATTTCTACGGCAAAGTGTTCGGCGCCGAAGTGGTCAGGCATAACCAGCCGCTGGGGCTGGTGCATTTGCGGGCCGGCACCTCGATGATCGATCTGGTCGACCTGGCGGGCGAACTCGGGCGCAAGGGCGGCGGCGCGGCTGAGGCGCAGAAACGCAATGTCGACCACTTTTGCCTGCGCATCGAGCCGTTCGATGAAGCGGCGCTTGTCGCTCACCTGCAGTCGTTCGGGCTGACCGTGGAGCAAGCCGCCAGACGTTTCGGCGCCGAGGGCTACGGCCTGTCGCTGTATTGTTTCGATCCGGACGGCAATCAGGTCGAACTCAAAGGCCCGTCCGAAGGCGCTCAGCCAGACGTTTCCTGAAGCAACAGCTCGGTCACTTGCGCCAGCGCCAGATGGCCGTTTTGCGGTTGCTCAGAGGCCAGGTTGAACAGCGCCAGTTGCCGATCGGCGCTGTTGCCGCTGTCAATGATCGCCCGCGCACGTTCGAACAACTGCGCCGCGCCTAACGCCTGCGCGGTCTCGGCAAAACGCTGCTCGGCAAGTTCAAGCCACTGCGCGATCGAACAGTCGCCGTCGATGCCCTCGACCAGAAAGCGCGCATGAATGCCCAGGCGTTTGGCGCGCCAGCGATTTTCTTCCAGCATCGAGCGCGCGGTCTGGTCGTACAGCAGACCGGGGCGCCGCTGTGCACTGGCATGAGCCACCAATACGCGAAAAAACGCCGCGAGCGTCAGCGCATCATCGACCCGAGGGCAGGCGTCAGTCATGCGCAGCTCGAGCGTCGGAAAGCGCGCCGCCGGGCGCACACCCCACCAACACTCGCTCGGCTCAGTGATCGCGCCGATGCGCGTGAGAAACGCCAGGTGATCGTCGTAATGGCGCTGATCGGCAAACAGCGGCGGGATGCCCATGCGTGGCCACTCGTCACACGCTGTCTGCCGGTAACTCATGAAGCCGCTGGCGGCGCCATCCCAGATTGGCGACGAACAGCTCAGCGCCAGCAGGAGGGGCGTCCACGGCAGCACTTCGTTCATCACCGCAATGCGATCCAGCGGCTCGATCACTTCGACGTGCACATGCAGGCCTGACAGCACGCTGCGCCGCGCGACATGGCCGTAGCGTTGGAACAGATATTGGAAATGTTCCTCGTCGGTCGGCACCTGCTCGCGCCAGTCGGCCAGCGGATGGCTGCCGGCGCTGAGCAGGGCCAGGCCAAACGGTTCGAGGGCTGCCCCCAGGGCCTGACGGCTGCCGCGGAGAAAATCGCCGGCGTGCAGAAAGTCGCTGAACACCGGCGAGGCCACCTCGATCTGCCCTTGAAACATCTCTGTGGCAAACCACACGCCCAGCGCCGCCCGGCATGCCTCGATCGCCTGGGGTGGCGGGCTGCCGACCATGCTCAAGGTCTGCCGATCAGTGAGGAAATACTCTTCCTCGATACCGAATCGCGGATGGCTCATGGCGGTGCTCGAGTGAGTGTTTCTCTTCAGAACCCCCCGCAGCAACGGTGGTTCAAGCCAGGCGACCAGTGCCGCAAATGCACCGTTGGTCTTGTCCATTGCACTTGGGCGGCTAGGGCGTTTCCAAACAAGTCCGATCAACGTTTTCTGGAGGCAGACATGAGCAACCCATCCAGCAACGACAAGGCCCTCAATGAGACCGGCAATCCCAACGACGACGGCTTCGCCATCGGCACGGCCGGGCGTGATGAAGATCCCAACGCCACCACCGACTGGGACGTCAGCCGTGACAGCGAAGATGTCATGACACCGGACGATACTCGCGGTTTGCCCGGTTACCCTGGCGCCGAACACAGTAACCCGTCAAAACGCGTTCCCGACACCAGCGTGCCAGCCAACGGTGATCCTTCCGTGCAGAACGACAGCGGCGCTGACTGAGGCGGTGGAGGATGGCAGGATAATGGCGTCGGTCGAACTTTTTCGATCCGGCGCCACTCTGAACGTGTCATAGGGTCGAGGTTCGGCAGAAAAAACGCTTCGGCAGTCAGAAAAAGCTGCGTGGCGTGGTAAATTCCCACCCCACGCCGTGCCCACCCAGAATGGCCCCTGCCGGGTCCCACCAAGAGCGATCTACATGCAAGCAAAGGCCCGTGAGGTTTATGTGCCACCGGTGCTGCAAGATCTGCGGGCCGGCACAGCCGAACTGCACATCGCACTGGAAAAACGCCTTCCTTTTTTCTCCGACTCCCTCGATAACCGCGCTTTCGAACGCTTGATGGCGGCCTATTACGGTTTCTATCAGCCGCTGGAACGGGCGTTGCTGGCCAGCGGGGCGGTGCCGGACGATTTCAATCTGACGCCTCGTCTGAAGGCCGAAACCTTGCACGCCGACCTGCGCGCGCTGGGCGCGAGCGCCAATGACTTGCCGCTGTGCGAGGACTTGCCGGTGATCGACTCCAGCGCTGCCAGCCTTGGCGTTCTGTACGTGCTCGAAGGCGCCACCCTTGGCGGGCAGATCCTGCGCCGGGAAATCGCCGCGCGGCTGAATCTGGATGCCGACAACGGTGCCGCGTTCCTGGATGTCTATGGCGCTGCCACCGGGCGGCGCTGGCGCGAGTTCATCGAATACCTGAGCAACCGGCCCATGGATGCCAGCGAACGCGCGGCCGTGGTCAGCGCAGCACAAACCACATTCAGCTGTTTCGAGCAGTGGCTCGAGCGCCAGGAGGTACTGGCATGAACCTGCAAGACCAACAAGCCTTTGAAGAACTGCTGGCCAACTGTGCCGACGAGCCGATCCGCTTTCCCGGCGCGATTCAGCCCCATGGTTTGCTGCTGACCCTGAGCGAGCCGGCGCTGCAGATCATTCAGGTCAGTGCCAACGTCGAAACCCTGCTGGCCCGCGCGCCGGAATCGTTGATCGGCCAGCCGCTGCACAGCCTGATCGGCGCCGAACACACCGCGCAAGTGCAGGAAGCCTTGCAGCAGGCGACGTTCTCCGAGGCGCCGCCGCTGCGTTTCGAGCTCAACGGCACCTCGTTCGAAGGTTTGCTGCATCGCCATCAGGGTGTGCTGATTCTTGAGCTGGAGATCCACGTCAAGAATTTCCAGCCGCGCAACGTTGCCGGGGTCAACACCCATCTGGGTCGCATGCTCCAGCGCCTGCAAGCGGCGACCACGCTGCAGGCCTTGTACGACATCAGCGTCAAGGAAATCCAGGCGATGACCGGTTACGACCGGGTGCTGATCTACCGCTTCGAGGAGGAGGGCCACGGCCAGGTCATCGCCGAGGCGTCCGATCCGTCGATGGAAGTGTTCAATGGTCTGTTCTTCCCGGCGTCTGACATCCCCGAGCAGGCGCGCGAGCTGTATCGCACCAACTGGCTGCGGATCATCCCCAACGCCGATTACCAGCCGGTGCCGCTGGTGCCGAAGTTGCGCCCCGACACGCAAACGCCGCTGGACCTGAGTTTCGCCACCCTGCGCAGCGTCTCGCCGATTCACTGCCAGTACATGAAGAACATGGGCGTGCTGTCGTCGATGAGCATCTCGCTGCTCAAGGGCGACAAGCTCTGGGGCCTGATCAGTTGCGGCAATCGCCAGCCGCTGCACGTGCCGCATGAGTTGCGCATGGCCTGCCAGACCATCGGTCAGGTCTTGTCGTTGCAGATCAGTGCGATGGAAACCCTGGAACTGACTCGCCAGCGCGAGGAGAAGGTCGAAGCGCTGGCGCGGCTCAATCAGGCGATGATCGATTCGCCGCAAAACGTGTTCGACGGCCTCGCCCAGCAGCCGGCGACGCTGATGGCGCTGGTCAATGCCGGCGGCATCGCGATCATCGAAGACAAACAACTGCACCGTTACGGCAACTGCCCGGCGCCGGAAGAAATTCGCGCCCTGCACAAATGGTTGCAGGAGCGCGGCGAGCCGGTGTTCGCCAGTCATCATCTGTCCAGCGTTTATCCGCCGGCGGCGCAGTATCAGTCGGTGGCCAGCGGTGTGCTCGCCATGAGCCTGCCCAAACCGGTGGACAATGGCGTGCTGTGGTTCCGTCCGGAAGTGAAGGAAAACATCAACTGGAGCGGCGACCCGCGCAAACCGCTGGACCTGGAAAACTCCGACGCCGGCCTGCGCCTGCGTCCGCGCACCTCGTTCGAGATCTGGAAAGTCGAGATGGCCGGGATCTCCACCAAGTGGAGCCACGGTGATCGGTTCGCTGCCAATGATCTGCGTCGCTCGGCGCTGGAAAACGATCTGGCCCGCCAGGTACGGCGCGAGCAGGAGGCCGTGCGGGCGCGAGACGAATTGGTGGCGGTGGTCTCCCACGATCTGCGCAACCCGATGACTGTGATCTCCATGCTGTGCGGCATGATGCAGAAAGCCTTCAGCTCTGAGGGCGCGCACACCTCGCGGCGCATTTCCACGGCGATCGATACCATGCAACAGGCCACGGCACGCATGAACACGCTGCTCGAAGACCTGCTCGACACCTCGAAAATCGACGCCGGGCGCTATTCCATTACCCCGCAGGCGCTGGACGTCGGGCTTATCTTCGAAGAGGCGCAATCGCTGCTGTCGCCGCTGGCCCATGACAAGGACATCAGCATTTCCTTCCAGGCCGATCCTGACCTGCGCATCCACGCCGACCCTGAGCGGCTGTTTCAGGTGCTGTCCAACCTGGTCGGCAACGCAATCAAATTCACCCCGCGCATGGGCACCGTAGGTGTGCACGCCAAGTCGGTGGGCGATGAGATTGTGTTCATCGTGCGTGACAGCGGCGAAGGCATTCCCAAGGAACATTTGCCGCATGTGTTTGATCGCTACTGGACAGTGAAGGAAGGCAATCCGACCGGTACCGGCCTTGGTTTGTACATCACCCAAGGCATCGTCGAAGCCCACGGCGGACAGATCGTCGCCGAGAGCGAGCCGGGGCAGGGTAGCGAGTTCCGCTTTACCGTGCCGCGCCTGGCCTGAGTGCCCTGTAGGAGTGAGCCTGCTCGCGATGGCGTCCGTCCCGTCAGCGCTGTTCTGACTGATCCACCGTTATCGCGAGCAGGCTCACTCCTACAGGTCTTGCGGTGGGCTCTGCAATTTGGTTTCACACAAAACCCTGTGGGAGCGAGCCTGCTCGCGAAGACGTCAGCCCAGCCAGCACTGGGCTGACTGACCCACCGCTCTCACAGAAGATTCGCATCCTCAGGGTCATTTTCTTCAATACCGCAAACCCCGTGCTCGCTACCGTAGTCACCTCGTTCCTCATTTGAAGCAGGTGTGCAATGAGTCTGATTCTTTCCATGGCGGCGTTTGCCCTGGCCGCTTCCATCACCCCCGGGCCTGTCAATATCGTCGCCTTGAGCTCTGGCGCGCAGTACGGCTTTCGTGCCAGCCAGCGACATGTTGCCGGGGCGACGCTGGGGTTTGTGCTGTTGCTGGTGCTGATGGGGCTGGGCCTGCATGAAGTCCTGCAGTTGTGGCCGTTCATGACTCGCGTGGTGCAGTGGGCCGGGGTGGCGTTTCTGCTGTTCATGGCCTGGAAACTCGCCAGCGATGACGGCCAGTTGCACGCCAGCGAGTCCGGCCGCGCGCCGTCGATGCTCTATGGTGCGGTGATGCAATGGCTTAATCCCAAGGCCTGGCTGGCCTGCGTGGCCGGCATGGGCGCGTTTGTCGCCGACGGCGAGGCGCGGCTGGTCTGGCAATTTGCGGCGGTGTATCTGGTGATCTGCTATCTGTCGGTGGGGTGCTGGGTGTATGCCGGGACGTTCTTGCGTGGCTATCTGAGCAACGCGGCGGGGATGCGCTGGTTCAATCGGCTGATGGCGTTGTTGCTGGCGGTGAGCGCGGTTTATCTCCTGATCACCTGATTGACCTGTCGATCACAAGACCCTGTAGGAGTGAGCCTGCTCGCGATAGCGGTGGATCAGTCAAT
>NZ_QETJ01000182.1:0-8839 GCF_003105095.1 Pseudomonas sp. NDM
CGGTCTGTCAGTCACAGACAATTTGACTGACCGACCGCTTTCGCGAGCAGGCTCACTCCTACAGGGGATCGTGTTTCAGGCCAGGGCTTTATCGAGGGCTTTTTCGATCTCGGCTTTGATCATGCCGCTCATGGCCGACATCATCAGGCCCAGCTCGACGTCGACCCTGATCGAATCGTCCGCCACATGCACTGCGCCTTTCACGCCCGAGCGCTTGAGGTTCAGGGTGTCGCCTGACCACTGCGGCTCCAGGCCGTATTGTTCATTGAGTTTCCTGGCCAGTTTGTCGGCCTTCTCGCGGGCGGCTTCCTTGCCCAGGGTGTGGGCGCGCTCAACACTGATTTTGGCCATGGAATGACTCCTGATGATTGAATGGCTGACGTGGAATCTTGACCGCATCTGCGGCAAATCGTCCCGAAGGTTGCCCATCTTACCTTTAGCCATTCCAAGACAAAGCATGGCTTGGGGATTAGAATGTCGCGCATTCTCTTTTGGTGACAGCGATATGACTGATCAGCGCAAAGGCAGCGATGCCGAACCCACCACTCACTTCGGCTTCAAAAACGTTCCGGAAAGCCAGAAAGCGGAAAAAGTCGCTGAGGTTTTCCATTCCGTAGCCGCGAAATACGACCTGATGAACGACCTTCTGTCGGGCGGCATGCACCGCCTGTGGAAGCGTTTCGCGATCGAGCTTTCCGGCGTGCGCAGCGGCAACCGCGTGCTCGACATCGCCGGCGGCACCGGCGACCTGACCCGCAAGTTCTCGCACCTCGTCGGCCCGACTGGCCAAGTGGTGTTGGCCGACATCAACGAATCGATGCTCAAGGTCGGCCGTGATCGCCTGCTCGACCTCGGCGTTGCCGGCAATGTCGAATTCGTCCAGGCCGACGCAGAAAAGCTGCCGTTCCCGGACAACCATTTCGATTGCGTGACCATCGCCTTCGGCCTGCGCAACGTGACGCACAAAGAGGACGCGCTGCGTTCGATGCTGCGCGTGCTCAAGCCCGGCGGACGCCTGCTGGTGCTGGAGTTCTCCAAGCCGACCAATGCGCTGATGTCCAAAGCCTACGACGCCTACTCGTTCGCCTTCATGCCGCTGATGGGCAAGCTGATCACCAATGACTCGGAAAGCTACCGCTACCTGGCCGAATCGATCCGCATGCACCCGAATCAGGAAACCCTGAAGTCGATGATGGTCGAGGCCGGCTTCGACCGCGTGACCTATCACAACATGACCGCAGGTATCGTCGCCCTGCACCGCGGCATCAAGCCCTGATGTTGCTGACCGGGCTGCTCGCCAGCGTCGAACTCGGCCTCAACCGGGTGCTGCGTCTCGACAGCACGGCGCTGCCGCGCCTGGCGCATCTGACCGGCAAGGTGATTGCCGTCGATTGCCGCAGCCCGGCCCTGCAACTGTTCATTCTGCCCAGCGACGAAGGCCTGATGCTGGCTTCACAGTGGGCGGCGGACGTCGATTGCACATTGCGCGCACCGGCCTCGAGCCTGGTGAAACTGGCCCTGAGCAAAGACAAGACCGCCGTGCTGCACGCTCCGGAAGTCGAGATCGATGGCGACAGCGGCGTGTTGCTGGAGCTGGCCGGTGTGCTGCAAGACCTCGAGCTGGACTGGGAGTACGAACTCTCGCGCTGGCTCGGTCCGGTCGCCACGCAGTTGCTCGGTGGTCATCTGCGCAGCCGCGCGCGCTGGTATCAACAAGGATTTGCCAGCCTCAACCAGAATCTTGCCGAATACCTCGCCGAAGAATCACGCACCCTTGTCGGGCAGCGCGAAGCCGAAGCGCGGTTCAGCGAACTGGACCGGATCAAACTTGATCTGGAACGACTCGAGGCGCGTTTCGAGCGCCTTTCCCGATCCCTCGACCCAAGCGATAACGCATGAAGCTGCTTGCCGTCCGCCGTCTGTTGCGCATCCAGCGCGTCGTGATCCGCTACCGCCTCGATGACCTGCTGTTCGATCTGCCGCTGCCGTGGTTTCTCCTGGCCGTGCGCTTTCTGCTGCCGTGGCGCTGGCTGCCGCGCAAGCCGCTGGAGCTCAACCGTGGCGCGCGCTTGCGCCTGGCGTTGCAGGATCTGGGGCCGATCTTCATCAAGTTCGGGCAGATCCTTTCGACCCGTCGCGACCTGTTGCCGGAAGACATCGCCGATGAGCTGATGCTCCTGCAGGACCGCGTGCCGCCGTTCGATTCGCAGGTGTCGATCAAGCTGATCGAAGAACAGCTGGGCAAGAAAATCAGCGAAGTGTTCAGCCGTTTCGACGTTGAACCGCTGGCCTCGGCCTCGGTGGCGCAGGTGCATGCGGCGCAGCTCAAAAGCGGCGAAGAAGTGGTGGTCAAGGTCATTCGCCCTGGCCTGAAACCGGTGATTGCCCAAGATCTGGCGTGGCTGTTCATCCTCGCCCGTGCTGCCGAGAAATTCTCCGCTGACGCGCGCCTGCTGCACCCGGTCGATGTGGTGCAGGATTACGAAAAAACCATTTACGACGAACTCGACCTGTTGCGCGAAGCGGCCAACGCCAGCCAGTTGCGCCGCAACTTCGAAGGCTCGCAGCTGCTGTACGTGCCGCAAGTCTACTGGGACTGGTGCCGGCCGAAAGTGCTGGTGATGGAGCGCATCTACGGGATTCAGGTCACTGACCTGGCGACCCTCGCCGACCAGCGCACCGACATGAAAATGCTTGCCGAGCGCGGTGTGGAGATCTTCTTCACGCAGGTGTTCCGCGACAGTTTCTTCCACGCCGACATGCACCCGGGCAACATTTTCGTCAGCACCGTCAACCCGTGGAGCCCGCAGTACATTGCGATCGACTGCGGCATCGTCGGCAGCCTGACCCCGGAAGACCAGGATTATCTGGCGCGCAATCTGTTCGCCTTCTTCAAGCGTGACTACCGCCGTGTCGCGCAGTTGCACATCGACTCGGGCTGGGTGCCGGCGGAAACCAAACTCAATGAATTCGAAGCGGCGATCCGTACCGTCTGCGAACCGATCTTCGAAAAACCGTTAAAAGATATTTCATTTGGCCAGGTGCTGATGCGCCTGTTCCAGACCGCGCGCCGCTTCAACATGGAAGTGCAGCCCCAACTGGTGCTGTTGCAGAAGACTCTGCTGAACATCGAAGGCCTCGGTCGCCAGCTGTATCCGGATCTGGATCTGTGGAACACCGCGCAGCCGTTTCTCGAGCGCTGGATGCGCGAGCGCGTCAGCCCGAAAGCCTTGCTGGGCAACGTGCAGAGCCAGCTGGAGCAGATTCCGCACCTGTCGAACATGGCCCGCGACCTGCTCGAGCGCATGTCGCAACCCCATGCCAAAGACCCGCCGCCGCCGTGGCACAAACGAAAGGACGACTGGTTCCTGCGCCTGCTCGGCTGCGCGCATCTGGCCGGCGGCGCGACCCTCGCCGCTGGTGGCCCGCTGACCGATTGGGCGCACTGGCCCGCGGGGATCATGGTGGCGGTCGGCTTGTATCTGGTCGTTCGCCGATAGCACGAATCGGCTGCAAGTTATAAGCTGCGAGCTGCAAGCTTGACGACACAGGTACACCGCAACCTGCTTTTACTTGCAGCTTGAAGCTTGAAACTCGAAGCTGCTTTTCAGGAACTGAAGATGAAAAACTGGCTGGACGAGATCAAGTGGGACGCTGACGGCCTGGTGCCGGCGATCGCTCAGGATCACAAGACCGGGCGCGTATTGATGATGGCCTGGATGAACCGCGAAGCGCTGGAACTGACCGCAGCGGAGAATCGTGCAATCTACTGGTCACGTTCCCGTGGCAAGCTGTGGCGCAAGGGCGAAGAGTCCGGCCATGTGCAGACTCTGCATGAAATGCGTCTGGACTGTGACGCCGACGTGATCATCCTGATGGTTGAACAGATCGGCGACATCGCCTGCCACACCGGCCGTCAAAGCTGCTTTTACCGAGTCTTCGAAAACGGCGACTGGAAAACGGTCGACCCGGTTCTGAAAGACCCGCATGCCATTTATTCCGCAGGGCACAAACATGAGTGACACACTCACCCGTCTGGCTGAAGTGCTCGAAGAGCGCAAAGGTGCAGCCGCCGACAGTTCGTATGTCGCCAGCCTGTATCACAAGGGGCTGAACAAGATTCTGGAGAAAGTCGGCGAAGAGTCGGTCGAAACCATTATTGCCGCCAAGGATGCCGCGATCAGCGGCGACTGCAGTGATGTGATCTACGAGACCGCCGACCTGTGGTTCCACAGCATGGTCATGCTCGCCCAACTGGGGCAGCATCCGCAGGCCGTGCTGGATGAACTGGACCGTCGCTTCGGCCTGTCCGGACACGTCGAGAAAGCCTCGCGTCCGTCCGCCTGAACAATTTTTAGAGAGGAATCGCCACATGGGCATTTTTGACTGGAAACACTGGGTCGTCATTCTGATTGTCGTGGTGCTGGTGTTCGGTACCAAGAAACTGAAAAACCTCGGTACTGACGTTGGTGAATCAATCAAGGGCTTCCGCAAAGCCATGAATGACGACGAAAAACCGACCGAGCCGAACGTGACCCCGCCGGCGCAGCCAGTGCCACCGGTGCAGCCGCAAACCACCGCTCAGGCCAACCCGCCGCACACCATCGATGTGCAGGCGCAAAAAGTCGAAGAGCCGATCCGCAAAGACGTGTGAGCACTGACTAATGTTTGGTATCAGCTTCTCTGAACTGCTGCTCGTCGGCCTCGTTGCCCTGCTGGTGCTTGGCCCCGAGCGTCTGCCGGGCGCTGCGCGCACCGCCGGTCTGTGGGTCGGACGCCTGAAGCGCAGCTTCAACGCGATCAAGCAGGAAGTTGAACGTGAAATCGGCGCCGACGAGATCCGTCGGCAACTGCACAACGAACATATTCTGTCGCTGGAGCAGGAGGCGCGGAAGATTTTCAATCCGAACCAGCAGGAGCCGACGCCGGTAGAGCATGTGGGCGAGCAGACAATTCACAGCGCTTCCGCTCCGACTGCACCTGCACCTGCACCTGCACCGGTTGTAACACCGCCAGCACCGGCGCCGGTTGCCGCGCACACATCGGTTGAACACGTAGCTCCCACCGCCGCGCCGACTACACCTGCGCCTCACGACACCACTTTGCCGCCGCGAGCCCCATGAGCGATCTTCCGGAAAACGACCAGCACATGCCGCTGGTTTCGCACCTCACCGAGTTGCGCACCCGCCTGCTGCGTTGCGTGGCGGCGATCTTCATTATCTTTGCCGGGCTGTTCGCCTTTACCCAGCAGATCTACACCTTCGTCTCGACGCCGCTGCGCCAGTACCTGCCGGTCGGCGCGACGATGATCGCCACCGACGTGTCGTCGCCATTCCTGACGCCGCTGAAGCTGACGATGATGGTTTCGCTGTTTCTTGCGATTCCGGTGATCCTGCACCAGATCTGGGGCTTTATTGCGCCAGGCCTGTACAAGCATGAAAAACGAGTTGCGGTACCGCTGCTGATCTCCAGCATCCTGCTGTTCTACATCGGCATGGCGTTCGCCTATTACTTCGTCTTTCCGCTGATCTTCAAGTTCTTCGCCGCCGCCACCCCGGCCGGCGTGGAAATGATGACCGACATCGCCAGCTACCTCGATTTCGTCATGACGCTGTTCTTCGCCTTCGGCGTGGCGTTCGAGATTCCGGTGGCCGTGGTGCTGCTGGTGTGGATCGGCGTGGTCGACGTCAAATACCTGAAGAAGATCCGTCCGTACGTGATCATCGGCTGCTTCGTGGTCGGGATGATCCTGACGCCGCCGGACATCTTCTCGCAGACCCTGCTGGCCGTGCCGATGTGGATGCTGTTCGAGATCGGCATCCTCTTCGGCGCGCTGGTCAGCAAGCGCGAACGCCCGGACGAAACGCCGGCCGACGATCACAACGATCAGCCGCCAGCGACCCAGGCATGAACCTGCTGCTGCTCGAAGAGGCCGATTTCATTGCGGCGGACCGCGTGATCCTGCGCGATCGCCGCCTGACCCATATGCAGGAAGTCCATCGCTCGGAAGTGGGCGACAGCCTGCGTGTCGGGCGCATCAACGGGCTGATGGGTTCGGCCGAGTTGCTGCGCCTGGAGGCGGGCGAAGCGGAACTGCGTGTCAGCCTCGATCAGCCACCGCCGGCCAAGCTGCCGCTGACCCTGGTACTGGCCCTGCCCCGGCCGAAAATGCTTCGCCGGGTGTTCCAGACCGTTGCGACCATGGGCGTGGCCAAGGTGATTCTGGTCAACAGTTACCGCGTGGAGAAAAGCTTCTGGCAGACACCGTTTCTGGAGCCGGAAGCGATTCGTGAGCAATTGATTCTTGGCCTCGAACAGGCCCGCGATACGGCGTTGCCCGAGATCGTCATCGAGAAGCGCTTCAAGCCTTTCGTTGAAGATCGACTGCCGGCAATCACCGACGGCACCCTCGGTCTGGTCGGCCATCCCGGCAACTACCCGCCCTGCCCCCGCGCCCTCAGCGAACCGGTGACATTGGCCATCGGCCCCGAGGGTGGCTGGATTCCCTACGAAATCGATCTGCTGGCCAAGTCCGGCCTGCAACCGGTGCAACTGGGCGAGCGCATCCTGCGCGTCGAAACCGCCGTCACCGCACTGCTCGCGCGCCTGTTCTGAGCCAAGCAACTTTTGTGGCGAGGGAGCTTGCTCCCGCTTGGGCGCGAAGCGGCCATCGCTCTTTCTCTCACGAGCAACGCACTTGCCGGTGTTACGACGGCTGCGCCGGCGAGCGGGAGCAAGCTCCCTCGCCACAGAATCGCGACAACCACGGACAAGTGGCGTTACAGATTGCCATCAGCCAGCCGATACAGCCCCTATAAGTCCAATTTTAGTGGTCCGAAGGGAGTGGTCGCATGTACCGTTGGTTAGCCGAGAGTCTTGGAAACGTCAGCGTCAAACGCAAGCTGGGCATCGGTTTCGGCCTGGTGCTGTTACTGACGCTGTTGATCACTTTCACCGGCTGGACCGGCATGAGCGGCATCATCAGCCGCGGCGACAAGCTCGGCTTCATCTCGAGCCTCAATGAGCTGACCAAAGACCTGCGCCTGGCGCGCATGGACTACGACATGCGCCGTGGCGAACAGGGCCCGGGCGCGGTCAACGAATTCCTCAACAAACTCGAAAGCGGTCTGCAATCGGCACGCGGCATGATCGAGCAGCCGTCCGATGTGGCGATGGTCGACCAGCAATTGGCTGCGGTTGCCGAATACAAGCGCGCCTTCGGCGAAATGACCCAGGCCACCGTGCAGCGTGAAGATGCGCGCAGCAAGCTGGGCGCCAACGCCGACAATGCTGTGGCCAGGGTTGGCGAAGTCGAAAGTGCACTGCTGCAGGGCGACAGCGTCGCGCAGTACAACGCGGTGATCGAGCTGAGCAAATTGCTCCAGCAAGCGCGCTATCAAGTGCGCGGCTACACCTACAGCGGCAAGGCCGACGCCGAGCAACCGGCGCTGACCGCCATCGACAACGCCCTGAAAAACCTCGAAAGCCTGCCGACCCGCGTGCCGGAGCAGCACATCGCCAACCTGCAGCAAGCCACCGACTCGCTCAAGGCTTATCGTGCAGCCGTGGCTCAGTTCCGTGACTCGCAGGTGAAAAACACTGCCGCACTGGCGAACATGGCGGCTCAGGGCGACATCCTCATGGCGCTCAGCAAGAAACTCACCGAATCGCAAACCGTGGTGCGCGACACTGACGCTGCCCACGCCAAGAACATGCTGCTGATCGCCACCGTGCTGGCGCTGGTGTTCGGTCTGCTGGCAGCGTGGATCATCACTCGGCAAATCATCATTCCGCTGACCCAGACCCTGAAAGTGGCCGAACGCGTGGCGGCCGGCGACCTGACTCACAATCTGGTCTCCCTGCGTCGCGACGAACTCGGCCAGTTGCAGCGCTCGATGCAAAGCATGACCCAGGGCCTGCGCGAATTGATCGGTGGCATCAGCGACGGCGTCACACAGATCGCCAGCGCCGCCGAAGAACTCTCGGCCGTGACCGAGCAGACCAGCGCCGGCGTCAACAATCAGAAGGTCGAGACCGATCAGGTCGCCACCGCCATGAACGAAATGGCCGCCACCGTGCAGGAAGTCGCGCGCAACGCTGAAGAAGCTTCGGAAGCCGCTGTCGCCGCCGACCAACAGGCCCGTGAGGGCGACAAGGTGGTCGGCGAAGCCATCGCGCAGATCGAGCGCCTGGCGGTCGAGGTCGGTCATTCCACCGAAGCCATGGGCGAGCTCAAGCGCGAAAGCGACAAGATCGGCAGCGTGCTCGACGTGATCAAGTCGGTGGCCCAGCAAACCAACCTGCTGGCGCTCAACGCCGCCATCGAGGCCGCCCGTGCCGGTGAAGCGGGTCGTGGTTTCGCGGTGGTTGCCGACGAAGTGCGCAGCCTTGCCCAGCGCACGCAGAAGTCCACGGAAGAGATCGAAGAGCTGATCGTCGGCCTGCAAAACGGCACTCAGCAAGTGGCGACGATCATGGACAACAGCCGCAGCCTCACCGACAGCAGCGTCGAACTGACCCGGCGTGCCGGTGGCTCACTGGAAAGCATCACCCGCACCGTCTCGGCGATTCAGGCGATGAACCAGCAGATCGCCGCAGCCGCCGAGCAGCAGAGCGCCGTGGCCGAAGAGATCAACCGCAGTGTGCTGAACGTGCGCGATGTGTCGGATCAGACCTCGGCGGCGAGTGAAGAGACCGCGGCCTCCAGCGTTGAGCTGGCGCGGCTGGGCACGCATCTGCAGATGCTGGTGGGCCGCTTCAAGGTTTAACAGCCCAAAAACAAAAGATCGCAGCCTTCGGCAGCTCCTACAGGTGTACACAAAACCCTGTAGGAGCTGCC
>NZ_QETJ01000183.1:0-8789 GCF_003105095.1 Pseudomonas sp. NDM
TCGCGATAGCGGTGTGTCAGTCACAGCGGATTTGACCGACATACCGCTATCGCGAGCAGGCTCACTCCTACAAGGGACATCAGCGCATTTCAGATTTTTCATTCGCCCTCCCAATAATCCACCCCATCCGCCTGCCGCGCGACTGCGACAAACCCCGAGGCATTGCCCTCGGCATCCACCGCGAAGTTATCCATCACCGCATACTTGTTCGAATCCGGATACTCGCAAATCTCAGGCTGCTGCTGAGTGCTCACCGCCAGATAACGCAGTTCGCCCGCGCCGGTATTGATGATCTGATGGGCGTTCTCCGGCCCGCCCGCTGGGCAGGCGATCACATCACCGGCGCGGATCGGAAAACGCTCGCCTCCCAACCGCACCTCGCCCTCCCCGGCCACCACGTAGAACATTTCCTCATTGACCCGATGGCTGTGGAACGGACTGCCGCGCATGCCCGGCGGCAGCGCATACAGGCGATAACCGAGTTTCTGCGCACCCAGTTGCTGACCGATGCGCGCGATGCGCTGCTGATAACGCCCGGCGGTTTCGCCTTCGGGGGCGAGGGCTTCGGGCAGGGGCTCGAGTTCGACCTCGTTGAGGTTGAGGATGGGGGGATGCATGGGTGGCCTCGGTTATGGTTTTTGTGGTGGGCGAGTGTTGTTTCTGAAGTGTAGGGGTCTCATGTGAATCCGTGGCGAGGCTATCGCGAGCAGGCTCACTCCTACAGATTGAACGCATTCCAATTGTAGGAGTGAGCCTGCTCGCGATGAGGCCAGACCAGCCCACTACAAAAATCACTCAGCTACGGGCAAATTCCACCGCCGCCGCAAACTGCGCCTCATTCGGCCGCACCCCGGTGTACAGCACGAACTGCTCCAGCGCCTGGATCGCAATCACTTCCAGCCCGGTGATCACCCGCTTGCCTTCGGCCCGCGCCCGCACGATCAGCGGCGTTTCCGAAGGGATCGCCACTACATCGAACACGGTCTCGGCCGCCTGGATCACCTCAGGCTCGAACGCCAGTTGCCCCGCCTCCGGCCCGCCGTCCATGCCCACCGGCGTGACGTTGATCAGCATCTGCGGGCGCTCGTCGCCCAACTCGGCCTGCCAGCGATAACCCAGCGAATCTGCCAAAGCACGTCCGGCCCGCTCGTTGCGGGCGACGATCAAACCGTTCCTGTAGCCGCCATCGCGCAGGGCGCTGGCCACCGCTTTGGCCATGCCGCCGCTGCCACGCAGGGCGAAGGTCGAATCTTTCGGCACCGCGTGGCTTTCCAGCAACTGCGCGACGGCGATGTAATCGGTGTTATAGGCCTTGAGGTGGCCGTTGGTGTTGACGATGGTATTGATCGACTGGATCGCCGCTGCCGAGGCATCCAGCTCATCGACCAGGGCAATGCAGGCTTCCTTGAACGGCATCGACACGCCGCAGCCACGAATACCCAGTGCCCGGATGCCCCCGACTGCGCCGGTCAGGTCCTGGCTGCTGAATGCCTTGTAGTAGAAATTCAGGCCCAACTGCTCATACAAATGGTTGTGAAAACGCAGACCGAAATTCCCCGGCCGCCCGGACAGGGACATGCACAATTGGGTGTCTTTGTTCGGGTTCATCTGCATGAAACTTCTCCTTCAAACGCACTTTCGGATGGACGGGATTGGCCAGCCCACCGGGTTCTGAATCATCATTGCGGCTTGTTCGAGGCGCCGCGCTGCCGAGTAAAAAAGCCGCTACAGACCTTACACAAAATTTACCCAGCGGCTGTGCTGAATTTCGCAAATTTGCTGTCTTAGCTGTATCCCCGCGACAACTGTGGGCCTGGTTCAGGCCCAGCCGCCGGGTCGAAGAACCGAGGACTTATCATGATTCGTAAACTTCCCATCATGGCTTTGTTGATTGGCGCACTCGCCGTCACCGGTCAGGCTGAAGCGGGTGGTGGCCATGGCTGGCAGGGCCCTGCAGTGTTTGGCGCGATCGTCGGCTCGGCCATCATCGGCTCGGCACTGATCAACCAGGATCGGCCGGTGTACGTGCAGCAACAGCCGGTTTATGTTCAGCCGCAACCGGTCTACGTGCAGCAACCGCCGCCACCGGTCTACTACCAACCGGCACCGGTGTATGTGCAGCAACCGGTTTACGTGCAGCCGGCCCCTGTTTACTACGGCCCGCCTCGCGGTTATTACGGTCGGCCCCATGGCTACTATGGCGGCCCGCATGGTTACTACGGCGGTCCACGCTGGTAAGCGCAACACAGAGCCCCGCTTTCGAGCGGGGCTTTTTTATGACCGCTGGTCGGCGAAGGTCCGAAAAAATCTCGCCGAGGTCGTTGTGAGGACAGTTCGAGCAGCTAAAGTCGGCATGATGGAATCGACCGCTGGCTGTTTTTTTCATCAAATGGTCACCGTTTTGTCATGACGGAGCCGCAATCTGAATCCGTCCGTAAACAACAGATCGATAACAACAAGGACGACTGTATGCCCACACAAAATCCGCACCGCATCGTCGGTTTGTGCACCTCGAGCAAGGTCTACAGCGCGCTCACCGAGCTCAAGCATCTGGAAGGCCATCGGTGCGCCAAGCTGCTGTCCCTGCTCGCCGAAAACCTTGTGCACAAGGGCCTGCTCAATGAACGCGAAGTCATGCACATGCTCGATCAGGTGGTCGAATGACGCCGTACCTCACTGGCATCAATGACCACTATCGAAAGCGTTGATTGTCCGCAGCGCCAACAAATCCCTAAGGTAGCCCCATCAGTTTGATGGAGGTTTTCCCATGGCTCAGGTTCAAATCATGTCGGTGATCGGCAGCGCAGTTCCCGCTTCGCTGCGTGCATCCGGTTTGCTCGCTTGCTGGTATCTGGTGCGCGATGGCGAGCCAATCAGCGGCCCGCTCACCTCTTTGCCGGCGGCGCAGGCCTTGTCGCAACAGGTCACCAGCACCGCGTTGCATGCCTAAGGCAGTTGCACTTTGGGCTTGGTCTCGACGAACAGCGCCCAGCTCGACAGGAATAGCGCGGCGATCAGCGGGCCGATCACGAAGCCGTTGAGGCCGAACACCGCAAGCCCGCCAAGGGTGGAAACCAGAATCAGGTAGTCGGGCATTTTCGTGTCCTTGCCCACCAGAATCGGGCGCAGCACGTTGTCGACCAGGCCGATCACGAAGACGCCGAACAAGCCCAGCACCACGCCCTGCCAGATCATGCCGCTGAGCAGGAAGTACACCGCCACCGGCGCCCAGACAATCCCCGCGCCCACCGCAGGCAACAGCGAGAGAAACGCCATCAGCACCGCCCAGAGCAACGCGCTGGGAATGTCGAGAAACCAGAAAATCAGCCCGCCCAGCGCACCCTGGGTCACGGCCACGACCACGTTGCCCTTGACTGTCGCACGCACCACGCGGTTGAACTTCAGTTGCAGGCGGCGCTTGTGGTTTTCCTCCAGCGGCACCGCCGTGCGCATCTTGCGCGCCAGCTCGGGGCCGTCACGCAGAAAGAAAAACAGCAGATACAGCATGATGAAAAAGCTCACCACGAATTCAAAGGTGCCCTGGCCGAAACTGAACGCCTGGGTCGCCAGCACCTGACTGCCCTGCATCGCCGTCTTGACGATTTTCTCCCGCAGGCTGTCGAGTTCGCCCATGCCAAAGCGATCGAGCAAATGCTGAAAGTACGGCGGCAGGCTGTGCTTGAACTGCGCCAGATACGCGGCGATGTCCAGCTCACCGCTTTCGATGTTCTTGTAGACCGTCGCCCCTTCCTGCACCAGCAAAATGCTGACGATGATCACTGGCAGAATCGCGATCACCAGACACAGGCTCAACGTGCACAGCGAGGTCACGTTGCGTGGCCAGCCGAATTTCAGCTGCACCTTGCGCTGCACTGGCGCAAACAGAATGCCGAGGATGACAGCCCAGAACACCGCGCCGTAAAACGGCAGCAGAATCCAGATAAAAGCTACCGTGACCAGCACCAGCAGCACCGTCAGGGATTTGAATTGCAGACTCTTTTCGTTCATATCCGGTCCATGTCAGTCAGGCGTCACGCACGCCCGCCCCACTTAGTCAGCCGCCGCGCGCGCGAGTGCCATGTTTATTCATGGAGCATAGATCCAGATCAATAAACCCTCGCGACAGCTGCCCTACCCTGCGTGGCTTTTGCGACCGACACCCAAATGCCGACTCTCATCGCTTCCGAGCTGCTTGCCCCCGCTGGCACCCTGAAAAACATGCGTTACGCCTTCGCCTACGGCGCCGATGCTTGGCCGAGGTGAAGGTGGAGAATCGGTTTGTCATCGGCGATCATCTGGAATTGATGACGCCCAAGGGCAATTTTCATTTTGCTCTGCATGAGTTGCGCAGTGTCAGCGGGGCAGCGATCGAGGTGGCGCCGGGGGATGGGCATACGGTGTATGTGCCGGTACCGGATGGAGCAGACTTGCGCTTTGGGTTGTTGATGCGGGATTTGGTCTCGGTTTAGTTCCAAGGCACGCCTCGGTAGGAGCTGTCGAAGGCTGCGATCTTTTGATTGTGATCGCTCCCACTCTCCAGCGTGGGAGCGAGCCTGCTTGCGAAGAGGCCGGCACACGCAACAAAAAACCCAGACCTCAGCGCATGTCATCCGACAACGGCGTCGGCTCATCCGCCGGCGGCACATCGTCGTCATCCGGCGGATCCTTCCAGTCATCCGGCCGGTCGCCATCGCTCAGTGGATCGCGCCCCGGATGCATGCCCGGCGGTGCGTCGTGATCGCTCAGGGTCGGCTCGTCGGTGCCGGATACGGGGCGGGTCTGGTCGGTGGGCGCCATGCCACCGGGAACAAGCGAGTCATCAGCCATGCTGCACCTCACAATACTGGCCCGGATTATCCGGGGCGTATAAGTTGGAAGCGCGGCCATCGACGGCGTGCGATAGATCAGACCAGCGGCATCAATCCTGGGCAATAAAGCGATCACGACTGTTGGTCAAGTGCAGCCACATGGCGGCACGGGCGGCGTCGGCGTCCTGACGCTTGATCGCATTCAGAATCGCCTCGTGCTCCAGATTCGCCAAATGCCCGAGCTTGCTCAGATCTGCCGCGCCGCGCTCGGCGGCATTCAGACGATTGCGCGGGATCATCGCGCTGCCCAGGTGCTGCATGATCTCGCTGAAGCAGGCGTTGCCGGTGGCCTCGGCGATCAACAGATGAAAACGCCGATCGGCCTCCACGCAACTGTCGTTGTTGGCCAGCAGCCGCTGATAGTCATCCAGCGCCTGACGCATCTGCAGCAACTGCTGCTCACTGCGTCGCTGCGCCGCCAGCGCCGCGGCTTGCGTTTCAAGGCCCATGCGCAATTCGAGAATGCTGCGCACACCCAGCGCCGTGTCGACATTCAGGCGCAGGCCCTGCTCCGCCGCGCGCTCGATCACGAAGGTGCCGATGCCGTGGCGCGTCTCGACCAGGCCCGAGGCCTGCAACTTGGAAATCGCCTCGCGCACCACCGTGCGGCTGACGCCGTGCTCCTGGACGATGGAATTCTCCGACGGCAGTTTGTCACCGGGCGACATCTGTCCGAGCAGGATGCTCTGGGTGAGTTTTTCCACCAGGTCATGAGCGAGGTTGTGCGTGCGTTTGCGCGCAGGCGCGTCGAGGTCTTCTTGCATGGTCGGTTCCGGTGATCGGGGCTTGCCGATCGTAGCACCGCGGGATGACGGTTGAGATGGATTCTAGCGCTGTATGCCACGACTACTTGTATGACAACATCAGAGACGTCGAAATTCGCTGTGTTGATCCTACGGTGTTACCGATATGCCTGAAGCAAGCACGCCACTACGCACATCTCGCTATAACCCCCGAAAATATTGAGCTTAACCCGATTTTTTCATAAGAAACTCTATGTTCAGACGAATTTAATCACCCCTCCCCACTTGTAGGACAAAAAAACACAGTTGTATGATGTCTATCAACAACGCAACACCAGTCCTACCCGCATAAAAATAATCAGTGGGAGAAAAACAAGTGAAAACCTCCGTCTCGGGGATGCAGGAAAGCGTTGATCCAACGCTCGCCTCGGCCATCTCGAAAGTCAAACGCCACGTCCTGCCGCTCTTCGTGATCATGTTCATCGTCAATTACATTGACCGGGTGAACATCGGTTTCGTCCGCACCCACATGGAAACCGATCTGGGCATTGGCGCTGCCGCCTACGGCTTCGGCGCCGGCCTGTTCTTCATCGGCTACGCGCTGTTCGAAGTGCCGTCCAACATGCTCCTGCAAAAAGTCGGCGCGCGCATCTGGCTGACCCGCATCATGTTCACCTGGGGCATCGTCGCGGCCTGCATGGCGTTCATTCAGAACGAAACCCACTTCTATATCCTGCGTTTCCTGCTCGGTGTCGCTGAGGCCGGGTTCTTTCCCGGGGTGATTTATTACTTCACCCGTTGGCTGCCAGGCGTCGAGCGCGGCAAGGCGATCGCGATCTTCCTCAGCGGCTCGGCGGTGGCCTCGCTGATCTCCGGTCCGCTGTCCGGTCTGCTTCTGCAAATCAACGGGCTGGGCATGCACGGCTGGCAGTGGATGTATTTCATAGAGGGGATGTTCTCGGTGTGCCTGTGCGTCTTCGTCTGGTTCTGGCTGGATGCCAAACCCCACGACGCGAAATGGCTGAGCCGCGCCGAACAGGATGCGCTGGTCAGCGCCATCGACGACGAGCAAAAGGCCCGCGAAGCCGCGACGCCGATTCGGCCGTCGCTGGGCAAACTGCTCAAGGACCGGCAGATCATTCTGTTCTGCCTGATCTACTTCTTCATTCAGTTGACCATTTATGCGGCGACCTTCTGGCTGCCAAGCATCATCAAGAAGATGGGCGAACTCAGCGACGTGCAGGTCGGCCTGTTCAACTCGATTCCATGGTTGCTGTCGATCGTCGGCATGTACGCCTTTGCCTCGCTGTCGGCGAAGTGGAAACACCAGCAAGCGTGGGTGGCTACGGCGCTGCTGATCGCCGCAGCGGGGATGTTCATGTCCACCACTGGCGGGCCGATCTTTGCCTTCGTCGCGATCTGCTTTGCGGCGCTGGGCTTCAAATCCGCCTCGTCGCTGTTCTGGCCGATTCCCCAGGCCTACCTGGACGCACGCATCGCGGCGGCGGTGATCGCACTGATCAACTCGGTGGGCAACCTCGGCGGTTTCGTCGCGCCGACCACCTTCGGCCTGCTGGAACAACACACAGGCTCGATTCAGGGCGGCCTTTATGGTCTGGCCGCGACCTCGATCATCGCCGCAATCATCGTCTTCGCTGCGCGCACCACGCCGAAACCCGCTGCTGAAAAAGCGCTGGCCGACGCCGCGCCGAAACACGCCTGACTTCGTCTCGACAAGGAAAACAACAATGACTGTTCATGACACCGCCAAAGCTCCGATCATCACCGAGATGCAGGTCATTCCGGTGGCCGGTCACGACGGCATGCTGCTCAATCTGAGCGGCGCCCACGGGCCGTTTTTCACCCGCAACATCGTTATTCTCAAGGACAACGCCGGCCACACTGGCGTCGGCGAAGTGCCCGGTGGCGAGCGCATTCGCCAGACCCTGGAGGACGCGCGCAATCTGGTGGTCGGCAGCCCGATCGGCACCTACCAGAAAATCCTCAACCAGGTGCGCAAGACTTTCGCCGACCGCGACGCCGGCGGCCGTGGCCTGCAGACGTTCGACCTGCGCATCACCATTCACGCGGTCACCGGCCTGGAAGCCGCCCTCCTCGACCTGCTCGGCCAACATCTGGACGTGCCGGTGGCGGCGCTGCTCGGCGAAGGTCAGCAACGCGATGAAGTGAAGATGCTCGGTTATCTGTTCTACGTCGGCGATCAGCACGAAACCGATCTGGCCTATCGCAGCGAACCGGACGCCGACAACGACTGGTTCCGTGTGCGTCACGAAAAAGCCATGACCGCCGAAGCAGTGGTGCGTCTGGCCGAGGCGGCGCACGCCAGGTACGGTTTCAAGGATTTCAAACTCAAGGGCGGTGTGCTCAGTGGCGATGCCGAGATCGAAGCGGTGACGGCACTGGCCGAACGCTTCCCTGACGCGCGGATTACCCTCGACCCGAACGGCGCCTGGTCGCTGAAAGAAGCGATTCGTCTGTGCCGCGATCAGCATCACGTACTCGCCTACGCCGAAGACCCGTGCGGTGCGGAAAACGGTTATTCCGGTCGCGAAGTCATGGCCGAATTCCGCCGCGCCACCGGGCTGAAAACCGCGACCAACATGATCGCCACCGACTGGCGCGAAATGGGTCATGCGATTCAGTTGCAGTCGGTGGACATTCCGCTGGCCGACCCACACTTCTGGACCATGCAGGGTTCGGTTCGTGTGGCGCAGATGTGCCACGAGTGGGGCCTGACCTGGGGCTCGCATTCCAACAACCACTTCGATATTTCCCTGGCGATGTTCACTCACGTCGCCGCCGCTGCACCGGGCGACATCACCGCGATCGACACTCACTGGATCTGGCAGGACGGCCAACGCCTGACCAAGGCACCGCTGCAGATTGTCGATGGCCTCGTGCAGGTTCCGAAAAAACCGGGGCTGGGTGTGGAACTGGACATGGATCAAGTGACCAAGGCCCACGAACTGTACAAAGGCATGGGCCTCGGCGCGCGGGATGACAGCGTCGCGATGCAGTTTCTGATTCCGGGGTGGAAGTTCGATAACAAGCGGCCGTGTCTGGTGCGGTAAACCTGATCTCCCATCCACCACGGTCCCTGTAGGAGTGAGCCTGCTCGCGATAGCGGTGTGTCAGTCAACTTTGATATCAACTGACA
>NZ_QETJ01000184.1:0-8747 GCF_003105095.1 Pseudomonas sp. NDM
GCGATAGCGGTGAATCACTCGCCATTTTCTTCGCTGACACACCGCTATCGCGAGCAGGCTCACTCCTACAGTGGAGAATGCGTGGCTGGACGAGTGATCGTATAACTTCCAGTTGACAATCCTCTAAAATCTGGGAAATATCCCCAGCGATGTTGTACGACGACGTATGACAAATAATAAAAACAACAAACGATTCAGGGAGCGTCACAGTGAGCACACTCGCCCGCAATTCCGTCCGCCCTCCACGTTTTGCCACTTTCAAGCCGCGTTCGACCCTCAGCCTGCTCGGCTGCAGCAGCCTCGCCCTCGCCCTGCCAATGAGCGCCGATGCCGAAGGCTTTCTCGAAGACAGCAAAGCCACGCTGAACCTGCGCAACGCCTACTTCAACCGCAACTTCGTCAACCCGGCCTATCCCCAGGGCAAGGCTGAAGAGTGGACGCAGAACTTCATCCTCGACGCCAAATCCGGCTTCACCCAAGGCACCGTCGGCTTCGGTCTCGACATCCTTGGCCTGTACTCGCAGAAGCTCGATGGCGGCAAAGGCACTGGCGGCACGCAGCTGTTGCCGATCCACGATGACGGGCGCCCGGCCGACAACTTCGGCCGGCTCGGCGTAGCCCTGAAAGCCAAAGTTTCGAAAACCGAATTGAAGGTCGGCGAATGGATGCCGGTACTGCCGATCCTGCGCTCCGACGATGGCCGCTCCCTGCCGCAGACCTTTCGCGGCGGCCAGATCACCTCCACCGAGATCAACGGCCTGACTGTCTACGGCGGCCAGTTCCGGGGCAACAGCCCGCGCAACGACGCGAGCATGGAAGACATGTCGATGAACGGCCGCGGTGCATTCACCTCTGATCGCTTCAACTTCGGCGGCGGCGAATACACCTTCAACGAGAAACGCACCATGGTCGGCGTGTGGTATGCCGAGCTGACCGATATCTATCAGCAACAGTATTTCAACCTCAGCCACAGCCAGCCGATGGGCGACTGGACCCTGGGCGCCAACCTCGGTTTCTTCACCGGCAAGGAAGACGGCAGCGCCCAGGCCGGCGACCTCGACAACAAGACCGCGTTCGCCCTGCTCTCTGCCAAGTACGGCGGCCACACTTTCTACGTCGGCCTGCAGAAACTCACCGGGGACGATGCCTGGATGCGCGTCAACGGCACCAGCGGCGGCACCCTGGCCAACGACAGTTACAACGCCAGTTATGACAACGCCAAGGAGCGCTCCTGGCAGCTGCGTCACGACTACAACTTTGTGGCGCTGGGCGTGCCTGGCCTGACCCTGATGAACCGCTACATCAGCGGCGATAACGTGCACACCGCGACCACCAATGACGGCAAGGAATGGGGCCGCGAATCGGAACTGGCCTACACCGTGCAGAGCGGCCCGCTGAAGAACCTCAACGTGAAATGGCGCAATGCGACCATCCGCCGGGATTTCAGCACCAACGAATTTGACGAGAACCGGATCTTCATCAGCTATCCGATTTCGTTGTTGTAATTTCCAAGGCGACACCGCCCCCCTGTAGGAGTGAGCCTGCTCGCGATAGCGGTATATCAGTCAGAGCAAATGTCAGCTGATACAGCGCTATCGCGAGCAGGCTCACTCCTACAAGGAAATGCATTTCAAGGCGAAGCAACTGGAAAAACACCTTTCCGCCTTCCGTCATCTACACCAAAAGTCGCGTTGACAATATCCGGAAACCCTACCGATACTTCAGCGCAGTCATACGACAACCTACAACAAACCTAATAACAATGTGTCCAGGGATTGCCATGACGTCTACTTCTACCCCCCGCGTACCTTTCAATCGCCTGCTGCTGACCGGTGCCGCCGGAGGCCTGGGCAAAGTCCTGCGCGAACGCCTGCGCCCTTATGCCAACGTACTGCGCCTGTCCGATATCGCCGCCCTCGCCCCAGCCGTCGATGAACATGAAGAAATCGTGCTCTGCGACCTCGCCGACAAACAAGCCGTGCATCAACTGGTCGAAGGCGTCGATGCGATCCTGCATTTCGGCGGCGTTTCGGTCGAGCGGCCGTTCGAAGAAATTCTCGGTGCGAACATCTGCGGCGTCTTCCACATTTACGAAGCCGCGCGCCGCCATGGCGTCAAACGCGTGATTTTCGCCAGCTCCAATCACGTCATCGGCTTCTACAAGCAGGACGAAAAACTCGACGCCACTTCCCCGCGCCGTCCTGACGGTTACTACGGTCTCTCCAAGTCCTACGGCGAAGACATGGCGAGTTTCTACTTCGATCGCTACGGCATCGAAACCGTCAGCATCCGCATCGGTTCCTCGTTCCCCGAGCCGCAGAACCGCCGGATGATGCACACCTGGCTGAGCTTCGACGACCTTACGCAACTGCTCGAACGCTCGCTGTACACACCGAATGTCGGTCACACCGTGGTCTACGGCATGTCCGCCAACAAGGAGGTCTGGTGGGACAACCGCTACGCCAGCCACCTCGGTTTCGAAGCCAGGGACAGCTCGGAAGTGTTCCGCGACAAAGTCGAAGCCCAGCCGATGCCGGCCGATGACGATCCGGCGCGGATCTATCAGGGCGGCGCGTTCGTTGCAGCAGGCCCGTTTGGCGACTGATCGCTCGACTTGATCCCCCTCCAATAAAAACCAAGGGAATGAGTATGCAAGCCGAATTGATCGTCGACGCCCGCAACGCGGTCGGTGAAAGCCCGGTCTGGGTGCCGCAGGAAAACGCGCTGTACTGGGTGGATATTCCCAACGGCGGGCTGCAACGCTGGAGCGCCGACACTGGCCATGTTGCTTCGTGGAAAGCCCCGGAAATGCTCGCCTGCATCACCCGCCACCGCAGCGGTGGCTGGGTCGCTGGTATGCAAAGCGGTTTCTTTCGCCTGCACGCGCACAGCGACGGCAGCCTCGACAGCGAATTGCTCGCCACCGTCGAGCACAGCCGCCCGGACATGCGCCTTAACGATGGTCGTTGCGACCGCCAAGGGCGTTTCTGGGCCGGCAGCATGGTCTTGAACATGGGCCTGAATGCGCCTGAAGGCCGGCTGTATCGCCTCGGCGCCGGGCAGGCTGGCGTGATTGAAGCGCAGCTGGATGGCTTCATCGTGCCCAACGGCCTCGGTTTCAGCCCTGACGGCAAAACCATGTACCTGTCGGATTCGCACCCCAACGTGCAACTGATCTGGGCGTTCGATTACGACACCGAAACCGGTACGCCATCGAATCGCCGCATCTTCGTCGACATGAACCACTTCCCCGGCCGCCCCGACGGCGCCGCCGTGGATGCCGAAGGTTGCTACTGGATCTGTGCCAACGACGCCGGCCTGATTCACCGTTTCGCCCCGGACGGTCGCCTCGATTTCTCGCTGGAAGTACCGGTGAAAAAACCGACCATGTGCGCTTTCGGCGGCAGCAACCTGGACACCTTGTTCGTCGCCTCGATTCGCCCCGGCGATGACCTCGATCCGCAATCCATGGCCGGCGGCGTGTTCGCCTTGAAGCCCGGCGTCAAAGGCCTCGCCGAACCTGAATTCAACGATCTGCTTTAGACCTTCTGCTGCACCGCTGCGCCTTGAACACAAAAATAACAAGACTGGAGACTCACCCCCATGAACTTCAAACGCACCTTGCTCGCCGCTGCACTCCCGCTGATTTTTACCCTCGCTAGCGCCGCTCAGGCACTGGAACTTAAAGTCGCCGACATCCACCCCAAGGGTTATCCAACCACGGTGGCGGAAGAAAGTATGGGCAAAATGCTGACCAAAGAGACCAACGGCGAGCTGACTTTCAAGTACTTCCCGGGCGGTGTGCTGGGTTCTGAAAAGGAAGTCATCGAGCAGATGCAAGTCGGCGCGATACAGATGTCCCGGGTCAGCCTGGGGATCGTCGGCCCTGTCGTACCGGACGTGAACGTCTTCAACATGCCGTTCATCTTCCGAGACCACCAGCACATGCGCAATGTCATCGATGGGCCGGTGGGCGATGAGATCCTCGACAAGATCACCAACTCGGAATTCGGCCTGGTGGCCCTGGCCTGGATGGACGGCGGCACGCGCAACATCTACACCAAAAAACCGGTGCGCAAGCTCGAAGACCTCAAGGGCATGAAAATTCGTGTGCAAGGCAACCCGATGTTCATCGAGATGATGAACGCCATGGGAGCCAACGGGATCGCCATGGACACCGGCGAGATCTTCAGCGCCCTGCAAACCGGCGTGATCGACGGCGCGGAAAACAACCCGCCGACCCTGCTCGAACACAACCACTTCCAGAACGCCAAATTCTACAGCCTGACCGGTCACCTGATCCTGCCAGAGCCTATCGTGATGTCGAAAATCACCTGGGAGAAACTCACTCCGGATCAACAGACACTGGTCAAGAAAGCCGCCAAGGCTGCCCAGGCTGAAGAGCGCGAGCTGTGGGACAAGAAGTCCGCTGCCAGTGAAGAAAAACTCAAGGCCGCCGGCGTCGAGTTCATCACGGTCGACAAAAAACCCTTCTACGACGCCACTGCACCGGTGCGGGCCAAGTACGGTGCGCCGTATGCCGACCTGATCAAGAAAATCGAAGCCGTTCAGTAACGCCTCCCGCTCCGTACTCATGAATAAGGCCCGGCGCGCCGGATGTTCGAGGCGCGCCCGGTTACGGTGAAACCCGATGAAGAATTTGCTGCTGCGTATCAACGACAAGATCTACATGACCTGCATCTGGGTGGCCGGCCTTTCCGTTCTGGCAGTTTCCCTGATGATTCCCTGGGGCGTGTTTGCCCGCTACGTGCTGGGTACCGGTTCGAGCTGGCCCGAGCCTACGGCCATTCTGCTGATGATCGTGTTCACCTTTATTGGCGCCGCTGCCAGCTACCGCGCCGGTGCGCACATGGCCGTGGCCATGGTGACCGACCGCATGCCGCCGCATCTGCGCCGCGCCGCGTCGATTTTTTCCCAACTGCTGATGGCCCTGATCTGCATTTTCATGACGATCTGGGGATTCAAGTTGTGCATGTCCACCTGGAACCAGTTCATGGCGTCCCTGCCCACCCTGCGGGTGGGCGTGACCTATTTGCCGATTCCCGTGGGCGGTTTGCTGACCCTGGTTTTTGTCCTGGAAAAACTGTTTTTCGGTGACCAGAGCAAGCGTCGGGTCGTGCAGTTCGATCTGGTTGAAGAAAGCGAAGGTGCCGTTTAATGGACGCTCTGATTCTGCTGGGCAGTTTTATCGTATTGATCCTGATCGGCATGCCGGTCGCCTACGCCCTCGGCGCCGCCGCGCTGATCGGTGCGTGGTGGATCGACATCCCCTTCCAGGCCGTAATGATCCAAGTGGCGGGCGGGGTAAACAAGTTCTCACTGCTGGCCATTCCGTTCTTTGTCCTCGCCGGCGCGATCATGGCCGAGGGCGGCATGTCCCGGCGGTTGGTGGCGTGTGCCGGGGTGCTGGTGGGTTTCGTCCGTGGTGGCCTGTCACTGGTCAACATCGTCGCCTCGACCTTCTTCGGTGCGATCTCCGGTTCGTCGGTGGCCGACACCGCGTCGGTGGGTTCGGTGCTGATTCCGGAAATGGAGCGCAAGGGTTATCCGCGCGACTTCTCCACTGCTGTGACCGTCAGCGGTTCGGTGCAGGCCCTGCTGACCCCGCCAAGTCATAACTCAGTGCTCTACTCGCTGGCCGCAGGCGGTACCGTTTCGATCGCCTCGCTGTTCATGGCGGGCATCGTGCCGGGCTTGCTGATGAGCGCGTGCCTGATGGTGTTGTGCCTGATCTTCGCGAAAAAGCGCAACTACCCCAAGGGTGAAGTGATCCCGATGCGCCAGGCGCTGAAAATCGTCGGCGAAGCCCTTTGGGGCCTGATGGCGATGGTGATCATCCTCGGCGGTATTCTCTCCGGGGTCTTCACCGCGACCGAGTCGGCCGCCATTGCCGTGGTGTGGTCGTTCTTCGTGACAATGTTCATCTACCGCGACTACAAGTGGCGTGAACTGCCCAAGCTGATGCACCGCACCGTGCGGACGATCTCGATCGTGATGATCCTGATCGGCTTCGCCGCCAGCTTCGGCTACATCATGACCCTGATGCAGATTCCGGCGAAGATCACCACGGCGTTCCTGACCCTGTCGGACAACCGTTACGTGATCCTGATGTGCATCAACGTCATGTTGCTGCTGTTGGGCACGGTGATGGACATGGCGCCGCTGATCCTGATCCTGACGCCCATCCTGATGCCGGTGATTCTGGACATCGGCGTCGATCCGGTGCAGTTCGGCATGATCATGCTGGTCAACCTGGGGATCGGATTGATAACACCGCCCGTGGGTGCGGTGCTATTCGTCGGCTCCGCCATCGGCAAGGTCAGTATTGAAAGCACTGTGAAAGCCCTGCTGCCGTTCTACGCCGTGCTGTTCCTCGTGCTGATGCTGGTCACCTACATTCCGGCTCTGTCGCTGTGGCTGCCGCACCTGGTGTTGTAACAATGTGACTGTGGCGGGGAGTTTGCTCCCGCTCGGGCGCGCAGCGGTCGCTCTTTAAAAAAAGGGCCTGCTGCGCAGTCCAGCGGGAGCAAGCTCCCTCGCCACAGAAGTGTTTCAGGTCCGAAAAAGCATGCAGGCTGCCACCACCAGACAGACACTGGCAAACCCCACCTGCAACGCCCGCGCCGGCACCCGTGCGCACAGCCTGCGGCCGATGATCATGCCGACGATGCTCGCGACGATGAACGCGGCGCCCTGGCTATCGATGCGTACGCCCGCATGCAACGAGCCGATCACCCCGATCGCTGAAATCAGACTGATCACCATCAACGATGTCGCAACAATTCCACGCATCTGCACATCGGTCAGTTGCTTGAACGCCGGCACGATCAGGAACCCGCCACCGACGCCAAGCAATCCCGAGACCACACCGGTAATCGCCCCCAGTGCGGCGAGAGTTGCGGTGCATTTGGCGGTCCAGTCGAAGCGCCCGGTCTGCTCGTTGAGCATGCAGTTCTTCTGGCCCCAACTGGCATGCCCGTGATCGCTCGGCCCCGCTTGCTGACGGTCTCTTCTGAACATTCGCCAGGCAACCATGACCATCAGCAGGCTGAACAGGATCATTAGAACCTTCTCCGGCAACTGATGCGCGAAGTTGATTCCCAGCGGCGAAAACACCGCGCCCAGGGCCGCAATCAATAGCGCCGCGCGGTAACGGACCAGGCCATGGCGCAAACCATCGATTGCCCCGACCGCTGCCGCGCTGCCGACCGCAAACAAGGCCACCGGCGCCGCTTGCGTCATCGTCCAGCCAAGCCCGAGCACCAGCGCCGGCACCGCGAGAATCCCGCCGCCCGCGCCGGTCAGACCGAGCACCAACCCCATCACCACGCCAAACAGACTTGCCAGCAACATAGGGTTTTCTCAGTCGACCCTGGACAGACGCGTCAACCACTCGCGGCCCTTGAGCATGCCGTGCCAGTAGAACCACGGCAGCAGTGTCGCTTTCAGCCACCACGCCGATCGCCGGGGAACGGTCGGGTCGAGCGGGAAGGTCGGCAGCAGTTTGCCGCCATAGCCGAACTCGGCAAGGATCACCTTGCCCTTCTCCACCGTCAGCGGGCACGAGCCGTAGCCGTCGTACTTCAGCGGCAGCGGCTGTTGTTTGCGCGCGGCCAGGAGGTTTTGCGCAACGACGACAATCTGCTTGCGCACCGCCGCTGCAGTTTTCGCGTTGCTGGTACCGCAGATATCACCGAGTGCGAACACTTCGGGATAACGCGGATGCTGCAGGCTGTGCGGATCGACTTCGCACCAGCCGGCGGCGTCGGCCAGAGCGCTTTGCGCGATGAAGTCCGGCGAAACCTGCGGCGGCACGACGTGGAGCAGATCGAAGCTTTTCGCCTCGCGGGTGACGTTGCCGTCGGCGTCCTTGATCTCGAACCACGCGGTTTTCGCCGGGCCGTCGACCTTGACCAGATTGGAATTGAAGGCCAGTTGCGCGTTGTACTGTTCGATGTACTTCATCAGCGGCGGGACGAAGGTCGGCACGCCAAACAGCGCGGCCCCGGCCAGGTTGAATTCAACATTGATGTTGCGCAGCACCCCGGATTTGCGCCAGTGATCGCAGGAGAGATACAGGGCTTTTTGTGGCGCGCCGGCGCATTTGATCGGCATCGCCGGCTGGGTGAACAGCGCCCGGCCATCGCGCAGTTTCTGCACTTGATCCCAGGTGTACTGGGCATGTTGGTAGCTGTAGTTCGAGGTGACACCGTGCAGGCCAAGGCTTTCCTGCAAGCCTTCGATTCTCTCCCAGGCCAGGCGCAGGCCGGGACAGACGATCAGATTCTGGTAGCTGACGGTGCGCTGATCATCGAGGGTGAGTTGACGCTGAGCCGGGTCAATGGCGCTGACGCTCGCCTGAATCCACGTTGCCTGACGCGGCATGACTTTGCTCATCGGCCTGACGGTGTCTTTCACATCAAATGCGCCACCGCCAACCAGCGTCCAGGCCGGTTGGTAGTAGTGTTGTGAACTGGGCTCGATGACTGTGACGTTAAGGTGCGGGTCACGCTTGAGCAGACTGGCGACAAAACCGATGCCGGCCGTCCCGCCGCCGATGACCACGATGTCCGCACTGATGGATGGGCCCCAGTGTTGATCGTTCATTGCTTGTTCCTTTTGCTGCACGCAAGGATTTCTCAGCCTTCACACAAAACCTGTAGGAGTGAGCCTGCTCGCGATAGCGGTGTACCAGCCGACATCTTCATTGACTGTTTCACCGCTAT
>NZ_QETJ01000185.1:0-8506 GCF_003105095.1 Pseudomonas sp. NDM
CGAGCCTGCTCGCGAAAGCGATCTGTCAGTGAGATCGTCAGTGCCTGCCCCACCGCCTTCGCGAGCAGGCTCGCTCCCACATTTTTGATCCGGCACCAGCCTCTCAGACGCGAAATGCGCTGATCAGTTGTTTGAGTTCAACCACCTGCGCCGACAGCGCGCGGCTGGCATCTTCGGTCTGGTGTGCACCTTGCGCCGTGCGTTCGCCGGCGCGGTTGATCTCGACGATGTTCTGATCGATGTCATGGGCCACGGCGGTTTGCTGTTCCACGGCAGCGGCGATCTGCTGGTTCTGGTCGACGATCATGCCCACCGCGCCGAGAATATTTTCCAGCGCTTGCTGGACCTTCTCCGACTGCCCGACCGTGCCATTGGCCATCTGATGGCTGACGCCCATGGCCTTCACCGCCGCGCCGACGCCGCCATGCAGTTTGGCAATCATCTGCTCGATCTCCTCGGTCGATTGCTGGGTGCGCTTTGCCAGGGTGCGTACTTCGTCGGCGACCACGGCAAAACCGCGCCCCTGCTGGCCGGCCCGGGCCGCTTCGATCGCGGCGTTGAGCGCCAGCAGGTTGGTCTGCTCGGCGATGCTCTTGATCACCTCAAGCACACGGCTGATCGACTGGCTGTCACTGGCCAGTTGATTGATCACCAGCACCGACTGATCAATCTCGCTGGCCAGCGCGGCAATGCTGCCCTGCTGCGATTCCACCAGACCCCGCCCGCTCAGGGTTTCGTCGTTGACGCTGTGGGCGCTGCTCACCGCTGCCGCAGCACTGCGGGCAACTTCCATTGAGGTCGCCGACATCTGGTTCATCGCCGTCGCCACTTGTTCGATTTGCGTACGCTGGCCGGCGACAGCCTGATTACTCTGCGCCGACACGCTCTCCACTTGCCCGGCCTGACGCTCGACTTCGCCGACGGTGTGGCCGACGCGTTCGATCAGGTCGTGAATCTTCTTCACCGTGCCGTTGAACACCTCGCCCAACTCGCCCAGTTCATCGCGGCTGCTGGCCTTGAAGTTGACGGTCATGTCACCGGCCGCGACTCTGTCCATCATCGCCCCGAGGCTTTTCAGGGTGGTGCGGGTCGAGGCGTAGAAACCGCCGTAAAGATAGAAAATCAGCACGAACACCACCGACAGCGCCGAGGCTTGCAGAACCATGTGCATGCGGTTCTGCGCCAGACGTTGCTGCAACTGGCTGTCGAGAAATTTCAGCGTGGCTTGATTCAGCTGATAGGTGTGTTCCATCAGGCCGGTGACCTGATCGTAAAACCCCTGCCACGGCGCATCGAGGGTGTCGGCCATCACCACTTGTTCTTCGAACAATTCGCTGGCCTGCTTGAGCGAGGCCTTGCTGCTGTCGGCCTGGGCGCTGAGCGATTCACGGGCAGCGCTGCTGGAACCGAGGGCGTCTTGCAGCTTCAGGGCGTACTCGGCCTGGAGTTTTTCGATCTGCACCAGCAACTCGTCAAAACGTGTACTCGAAGAACTGTTTAGAAAGCCCTGGCCCAACGAATACGAACCCATCGCCCGGCCTTCGCCGAGCGTCTGCGTGACGCTCGGGGTGATCAGCGTGACCAGTTCGCTGAGCTGGCGAATATCACTCTGGTTATCGCGGCTCAGCCCCGCCTGACTGGTGATGATCTGGCTGAAAATCTGCGCACTGGCCAGCAACTTGCCGATCAACGCGCTTTTGCTTTGCAGCGAGCTTTCCGCTTGTTGGGCTTTGAACGCGGCGATCATTTCATCGCGCTTGGCTTCGAATTGCCTTATCTGCTCGGGGTCTTCGGTCATCGCCGTCAGCCCTTCGAGGCGCGCGAGCACGGCCTGCTCCAAGGTCTGGATCTGCGCTTCGACATTGCCCGCCTTGCCGGACTGGCCGAGGGTGACGTCGATCTGCACCAGATTGTTCAGGGTTTCCAGATCCCGACGCAGGCTCAGGCTGCTGCCCAGCAGGTCGAGGCTCTGCAGTTCGACACGGGTGCCCTGAAATTCGCGATAGGAGTCGCGCACCAGATAGAAATTGGTCACCAGCATCGGCACCAGGAACAGCACGCTGATCAGGCTGAACTTCATGCCGAAGCTCAGACGGTTCATCAGCGAGACGGCGGGATAGAGCAAGCTCTTCACTGGAAGTCTCCCTTGGTTTTTCTTGTTTTTATTGGCAGGCGCGGGGCGACAGCAGATAGCCACTATCGGGCGCTATCCCTGTATAGCGCAAAACGGCGGGGGGTTTTGTAACTTAAGGTTAACAACGCAAGAACCAGCAACAGACCACTGTGGCGAGGGAGCTTGCTCCCGCTCGGCTGCGTAGCAGTCGCCAATCAGACAAAAGCGTTGCAGGTGACGAACAGCGAGGGCGGCTTCGCCACCCAGCGGGAGCAAGCTCCCTCGCCACAATATGTTCATTTCAGATCGTCAGTGAACCAGAACAGTCCACAAGGCAAACCCGGCATACCACAGCACTGCCGCGCGCAGCAGCAGTTCCCACAGGCAGTCGAGGGTGTTGATGCCGTCCGGGCCGACCGCTGGCGGCGGGATTTCCCCGGCGGCCAGGCCGACCTTGTTGATCAACTGTGCAGCGCTGATGTTCCAGTTGAGCAGCTCATGCAGCATCACTCGGCTGACCGCGACGAAGTTGCCGACCAGGGCCAGACTCGCCGCCAGCAAACGCACCGGCACCCAATCGAAGGCGTGACGCAACTGCGCAGCCCGCTCGACCAGCGCCGGATTGTTGCCGTGCTCTTCGGCCAGCGCCAGCAAGCGATAGGCCAATGCCGCCACCGGGCCGAGGAGGAAGTACCAGAAGATCACCGCGAAGAAACTCTGATAGGCCTGCCACAGCAGATGCCCTTGCACCCGCTCGAGCAACTGCTCGCCGCTGTCGGCGCAGATATCCAGGTCGCGCTTGGCGACGTGCGCCGCCGCTTGCAGATCCTCACGACGCCAGGCGTCGCGGAACGGGCCGAGGCCGCCGAGCAGATCGCCGCGTCCGAGGCTGTAGATCACCACCAGCAAATGCACCGGCAGCGCCAGCAAACCGTAAGCCACAGGTTCCAGCACCAGCAGCAATAGCGCCAGCAACGCCACCGGGAGCAGCACCAGAATCGTCAGCACCAGCCACGGTTGCCTGGCCAGCCGTTTGCTGTTTTCGAGTTTGTGCAGTTCGCGGATCCATCCGCCGTCGCGTTGAAGCCGATGGCGCAGGGCCGAAAACTTCTCGATCCACAGCGCCAGCAGTAACACCAGAAAACTCATTGTCCTTCCTCTTTTGCCAGGGCCGCGCGATAGCGTGCCCAGTCGAATGCCGGTCCCGGATCGGTCTTGCGCCCCGGCGCGATATCGCTGTGGCCGCAGATGCGCTGATCGGTGATCGCTGGAAAACGCTCCTGCAACTGCCGGGTCAGCGCAATCAGCGAGCGATATTGTTCGTCGGTGAACGGCAGATCATCGGTGCCTTCCAGCTCGATGCCCACGGAAAAATCGTTACAGGTTTCACGACCTTCGAACAGCGAAACGCCGGCATGCCACGCCCGCTCCAGACAGGAGACAAACTGGGTGACCTTGCCGTCACGTTCGATCAGAAAATGCGCCGAGACGCGCAGGTCAGCGATGCCTGCAAAGTACGGGTGTTCGGTGACATCCAGACGATTCTGGAAAAATTCCTGCACCTTGCCCGTGGCGAATTGCGCCGGCGGCAGGCTGATGTTGTGGATGACCAACAGGGACACTTCGCCCGCCGGGCGCTCATTGAAGTTGGGTGACGGGCAGATCTGCACGCCATGACACCACCCGCTCGCGGGATCCAACTGCATACCGATTCCTTCAACGCCGACCATGTGGGCGCCCAGTATGCCGCGATCCGCCCTTGCCGCGCGATCACTTGCCGCGATTGAGTCGCCGCAGGTCGCCCAGCACCGTTTCCAGTGCGCGGTCGAACAGCAAAGTGTCCTCCAGCGCGCGGGCGCCACCACGGCTGAACGCCATGGCCAGATCGGTGCGATCGCGCTCCAGTACCTTCATGCCGGTGCGGTCGACGAAAACGTACTTGCCGGTCTCATCGATGATCGCCGCGAGCTTGCAACGCAAGGTCTGCTCGTCGTTCTCGTCGAAGACCACCCAGTTGCCCACACGCAACTGCTCGACCTGACACAGACCGGCATCGTCTTGCGCCGGGCGCGGCGATGGCGTGGCGGCATCAGCCAGGTCGGCGCTGTGCTGCAAGAGCTGCGGCGTGACTTCGATCAGGCTGTGATCGGCGTCGTCGGAGCGTTCCAGCACGCGCACGTGCAGCGCCTCCAGTTCACTGAAGAATTCGCTGGTGGCAAACGGGTCGAACGCCGTGCTGCTCAGGCCATCGCGCAGCGACTTGAGCAAGCCGGGCACCAGTGCCAACAGACGCAGGCTGGATTCGCCGTCGTCATGGCGTTGCACACTCCAGATCAACTGTTCCATGGTCTGCACGTCGGCGTGCCATTCGGCGGACTGATCGCCATGCTTCAGACAGGTCAGCAACAGCACGTTGCTCCAGGCCTGCTGAACGAAACCGACCACCGAGGCCGGCAGCACTTTGCCCGACAACGCCTGCTGCAGCGCCTGCGCTACGCGACGCTGAGCCAGCTCGGCTCTCGCCCGACCTTCCTCGGCATCGCGCAGGCGTTGTTCGAGCAGTTCGGTGCGGCGGCGTTCGTCCTGAGTGAAGGCGAGGAAATCGGCAAGCAGTTCGGAGAAGATCGCCGGGTCGTCGACGAACTCGCTCAGCAAGCGCTGCACCACTTGCTCTATGCGCACGTAGAGGCTGTCCCGCTCAGCACCGTCGCAATCGCTCCAGCCCATTGCGGCCTCGGCGATTTCATTGAGCAGGCGCCGCGCCGGATGGGTGCTGCGGCTGAAGAAACTCTTGTCCAGTACGGCGACCTTGAGCATCGGAATCTGCAATCGGGCGATCAGTGCCTTGAGCGCGTCGGGCACGTTGCGATCCTCGAGGATGCAGTCGAAAACCATGGCGATCAGGTTGATCACATCTTCGTCGGCAGTCGCGACGACGCGGGAGCGGCCACTTCTGACGCTGACCCGGGTCAGCAGCTGTTCGAGCTGATGACGCAGATCGAAATCTTCCTGAGCCTCCAGCGCCGGTACGTATTGCTGCAAGTGCGACAACAACCGCAGGAGGTCGCGGGTATTGATCGGATGCGCCGGAGCGCCGGGCTCCAGTGTCGGGGTGACACGGCCGCGCACGTGAGCGAGCAGTTGCTGCAGCGCGGCAAATACTTCCTCGACGCCTTCGTCCGCTGGCGGCGGCGCGTCGAGTTCTTCAACGAACGGGTCGCCTTCCCCACGCTCGACAGGACGCCGCGTTGTGGCCGGTTTCAGATGCGGCAATACGCCGGTGGCGAGCAGCAACTGATTGGCCTCGGCATACAGCTGTTCGGTGTCGGCCAGCACGTAGCGTTCGAACAGCTTGAGCAGGATCAGCTTGACCTTGATCTCGACGCCAAGATTACGCCCGGCCTGCAGGAAATATTCGCAGAGCATCGCCGGACTCAGCGGATTGTGCTGATCGTCGAGACGCTTGCCGAGCATCGAGCTGAACCGCGCCGTCAGTTGATCGAGGGCGAAGCCGTCGCGCTTGAGCACGCGGCTGACCATGGTCTGCACGGCGACGGTGCGTTCCATGGCATCGGTGCGCGGCGCCGCATCTTCGACCACCAGCGTGCGTGGCAAGGTAATGGCGGCAGGGTCGTATTGAGTGAGACCGGCGAAGGCTTCGAAAAACAGCTCGAGAAAGCCGCGCTCGATGTTCTTGCGCTTGAGGCGCAGGTCGCGCATGGCTTCGAAAAAGATGTTCTGATCGACGTCGTTGCGCGCCCGGTCGGCCATTTCGAACAGCGTGTCGTCGGCGTTATCGAACAGTTCCTGCAGATCGTGGCGCAGCTGCTGCGCAGCCTTGTCGCGAACCTGCAGCAGAATCACCGGCAGGCGGGCAAGCGGCGAGTGCTCCGCCACATCGGCAGTCGCCCGGTGCAGAGGCACCACTTTCCCGTCGTTACGCATCCAAGCCTCCTGGAACAGTGATTCGGTTCGTCGCTTTGACACCGCCTCTCGCAGAGTCGTTCGTCAAAGCCATGACGTCAAATACAAGGCGGATTATCTGGCAAAAGATGGCGGCGATGCTATAGGCCTCAGGGTTTCCCCTATACGCCACGAACCCCGCACTCGGCTGAGAAAATCGACCAGATGCAGGCAGGCACGCGCGTTCTCGCCTTGGGTTGGCTCGCGCCCTGCCCCTATAATCGAATCACTTTGTTTGTGGAGTCCGTTATGCCGAATCTACGTCTCGCCGATCTGACCGCCGAAATCGAAAACAACGTGCGCCGTGCGTTGCTCGAAGACGTCGGCAGCGGTGACATCACCGCGCAACTGATCCCGGCCGAACGCCTGGCCAAAGCCACCATCATCACCCGTGACGACGCCGTCATCTGCGGCACCGCGTGGGTCGATGCGGTGTTTCGCCAGCTCGATCCGCGCGTGGCGGTGCATTGGCAAGTGGTCGACGGCCAGCGGGTCAAGGCCAATCAGCCGCTGTTTCACCTGGAAGGCCCGGCTCGCTCACTGCTGACGGGTGAACGCAGCGCGTTGAACTTCCTGCAGTTGCTGTCCGGCGTGGCGACGCGCGCGCAGTACCTGGCTGACTTCGTCGGCGCGACGCAGGTCAAGTTGCTCGACACCCGCAAGACCCTGCCGGGCCTGCGCCTGGCGCAGAAATACGCGGTGACCTGCGGCGGCTGCCACAATCACCGGATCGGTCTGTACGACGCCTTCCTGATCAAGGAAAACCACATCGCCGCCAGCGGTGGCATCGCTGAAGCCGTGGCCGCCGCGCACAAGATCGCCCCGGGCAAACCGGTGGAGATCGAAGTGGAAAGCCTTGAGGAGTTGCAGCAAGCGCTGGAAGCCGGCGCCGACATCATCATGCTCGACGAACTGAGTCTGGACGACATGCGCGAAGCGGTGCGCCTGACCGCCGGCAAAGCGAAACTGGAAGCCAGCGGCGGCATCAACGAAAGCACGCTGCTGCCGATCGCCGAAACGGGCGTGGATTACATCTCGATTGGCGCGATGACCAAGGATGTCAAAGCGGTGGATCTGTCGATGCGACTCAGTCTCTGAGCTGCAAGCTGCAAGCTGCAAGCTGCAAGCTGCAAGCTGCAAGCTGAGCGATTGTGCTTTTACTTGTAGCTTGCAGCTTGCAGCTTGAAACTTGTAGCTGCTTTTAAACGACGAGATTATTCATCTCGCAGTACTCATCCCACTCGACACCCAAGACTTCAGCCGCTTCCTTGTGCAGTACGAGGCGCTGCGCTTCGAACTCTTCCGGCGTGCTGGTGTACTTGAGGGTCAACTCCCAAGGCTGCAAGCCCTGCGCTTCGGCTTCGTCTTCGAAGGCCCACTGGATCTGGTCTTTCTGATCATCGGGACTCAAGTCCTTGATCTCTTCCTTCAGGTCCGGCACATCCAGAAGGTATTTTTCCAGCGCTTGTTCGTGGCGTTGCTCTTGGGTCAATTCAGTCATGGGGTTCTCTCTGATCTGGGAATGGAGGATGGATCTGGATCATCAAGGATCTCTCTGACGCGGACTGGCCGGCCTTCGGAACCATTCGGGATCATCTGAAAACTGCTAAGCGATGCTCATGCAGGCACAGAATATAGGACGTTTGCATGACGAATTACACGGCTCTTTACATCTCTTGCACAAAAAGCTGACCTGCGGAACATAAACGCGTAATCCAAGTCATAGCGATGTGCCACTTCGGTACACAACATGCTGTTCACAAGGAAAACCAGTGATGCGCAGCTTCTTGAAAATCTCCGCGGTTGTCTCTACTACCACTTTGATCGCAGCTCTGGCCTTTCCCGCCAGCGCCATGGCCGTTGAGCTGAGTTCGAGCAGCGCGTCCTATGGCGACAAGGTTTCACTCATCCACAACGATTATGGCAAGGACGTCCTGATCAAAAGCGATATCAGCATTGATGAGCTGCAAAAGATGCGCGACACCCTCAATGACCAGTCGCGCCAGATCGAAGAATTCAAACGTAACAGCGGTTCGGGTTCAACCGCCAGCGCCAAGGAGATCGACGAACTGAAGAACAGGGTCAAGGAACAGGACCGCGAACTGGAAAGCCTCGGCCGCCAGGTTGAAGAACTCAAGCGGAACAGCGGCTCAAGCTCCAACTCGAACAGCAGCGAGATCTCGAATTTGAAGCAGATGGTCAACAATCAGGATCGGGACATGGATCAGCTTAAACGTACTGTCGAGGATCTGAGCCGCAAGGTGAAATAAACGAGGATGGTGCCCGAGACAGGAATCGAACCTGCGACCTTCGCGTTACGAGTGCGCTGCTCTACCGGCTGAGCTACACGGGCGATGGGCTAAACCTAGCATCGGTTTTCACAAAAGCAAAGATCGCAGCCTGCGGCAGCTCCCACATGATTGGATTATC
>NZ_QETJ01000186.1:0-8492 GCF_003105095.1 Pseudomonas sp. NDM
GTATACCATTCAACATTGATGGTGACTGACCCGACGCTATCGCGAGCAGGCTCACTCCTACAGGTGATTGGGTTTCAACCAATAGATTGAGGATGACTTATGGAATGGCTCCCCCACATCACCGTCGCCACCATCGTCGAGGACGATGGCCGCTTTCTGATGGTCGAAGAACACAAAGGCGGCCGTAACGTGCTCAACCAGCCCGCCGGCCATCTCGATCCGGATGAAACCCTGATCGACGCGGCCATTCGCGAAACCCTCGAAGAAACCGGCTGGGACGTTGAACCCACTGGGGTGATCGGCATTTATCTGTACACCGCACCGAGCAACGGCGTGACTTACCAGCGTGTGTGTTTCAGCGCCAAAGCCGTGCAGCACCACCCGGATTACCAGCTAGACGACGGGATCATCGGCGCCAAGTGGCTGACCCGCGACGAATTAATCGCCCAGCGCGACAACTGGCGCAGCGAGCTGATCATCCGCTGCATCGACGATTATTTGGCCGGCCATCACTTCAGCCTCGAGCTGATCCGCCCTTCTCTTTAGCCTTGCGGCCGCGAGCCTGATAGAATCGCGCCCTTTTCCAAGACACTCATTGAATCCCTATGCGTGATCCAGCCCCTTCTGACACATCCAAGAAGCGCGTCATTGTCGGCATGTCCGGCGGCGTGGACTCTTCCGTTTCCGCCCTTCTGCTGATCGAGCAGGGTTATGAAGTGGAAGGCCTGTTCATGAAGAACTGGGAAGAAGACGACGGAACGGAATACTGCACCGCCATGGACGACCTGGCGGATGCGCAGGCTGTCTGCGACAAGATCGGCATCAAGTTGCACACCGCCAACTTCGCTGCCGAGTACTGGGACAACGTGTTCGAGCACTTCCTCGCCGAATACAAGGCCGGGCGCACGCCGAACCCGGACATCCTGTGTAACCGCGAGATCAAGTTCAAAGCGTTCCTCGACTACGCAATGATGCTCGGCGCCGACCTGATCGCCACCGGCCACTACGTGCGCCGCCGCGACATCGACGGTCGCACCGAGCTGCTCAAGGGGCTCGATCCGAACAAGGATCAGAGCTACTTCCTGCACGCCGTCGGCGGCGAACAGATTGCCAAGACCCTGTTCCCGGTCGGCGAACTGGAAAAGCCTGAAGTCCGCGCGATTGCCGAGAAATACGAACTGGCCACCGCCAAGAAGAAGGATTCCACCGGGATCTGCTTCATCGGCGAGCGGCGCTTCAGCGATTTCCTCAAGCAATACCTGCCGGCGCAACCGGGCGAGATCAAGACCACCGAAGGCGATGTCATCGGCCGTCATCACGGCTTGATGTACCACACCATCGGCCAGCGTCAGGGTCTGGGCATCGGCGGCTTGAAAGATGCCGGCGACGAGCCGTGGTACGTGCTGCGCAAGGACCTGGAGACCAATGAGCTGATCGTCGGTCAGGGCAACAACCATCCGTGGCTGTTCTCCAGCGCCCTGCTCGCTTCGGAAATCTATTGGGTCAACCCGATCGACCTGAGCCAGCCGCTGCGCCTGACGGCGAAAGTGCGTTATCGCCAGAGCGATCAGGCCTGCACCCTGGAAAAAACCGCCAGCGGCTACCGCGCCGTGTTCGACGAGCCGCAGCGCGCGGTGACGCCGGGCCAATCGGTGGTGTTCTATGACGGGGAGATCTGCCTCGGCGGCGGCGTGATCGAAGTGGCCGAGCCGTGGAGCGGCCAGGCATGAGCCCGACTCAGGAGCAACTGACGGCGCTGGGCGGCGTGTTTCTCGCCGCCGTGCTGGTGGACCGTATCGCCAAGACCGGCCAGACCAACGAGGCCGGCCTGAGCTGCATGCTCGGCAGCCTGTTGGTGCGGGATCCGAAAGACACGCTGGACGTGTACGGTGGCGATGACATCAATCTGCGCGAGGGTTACCGCGCGCTGATCGGCGCTTTGGAGCGCGATCCGAGCACCTTGCAGCGCGAGCCGCTGCGCTACGCCCTGTCGATGCTCGGTCTGGAGCGACAACTGGCCAAGCGTGACGACATGCTCGAGACGATCGCCAAGCGCCTGCCGCAGATTCAGTCGCAGGTCGAGCATTTTGGCCCGGCTCATGAAAACGTCGTCGCCGCTTGCGGTGCGTTGTATCAGGACACGTTGAGCACCCTGCGTCAGCGCATTCAGGTGCACGGCGACATGCGCAACCTGCAGCAGCCGAGCAATGCCTCGAAGATCCGCGCCCTGCTCCTCGCCGGTATCCGCTCGGCGCGCCTGTGGCGACAGCTCGGCGGTCATCGCTGGCAGTTGGTGATCAGCCGCCGCAAGTTGCTCAAAGAGCTTTATCCGTTGATGCGCAGCGAATAAACGCCGCGTCATGAAGGCTTTGTAGTCTGTAACGCGTAATACGCCGGTCAGTTGGCGACGGACCGGCGGATTTTTTCATGTATGATACGCGCCCCATTTCGTTGCCCGACTGTCCGAGAACACCCCATGCAGCTCTCTTCGCTCACTGCGGTTTCCCCTGTTGACGGCCGCTACGCCGGCAAAACCCAGGCCCTGCGCCCGATTTTCAGCGAGTACGGCCTGATCCGTGCCCGCGTTCTGGTTGAAGTGCGCTGGCTCCAGCGCCTGGCCGCCCACGCTGGCATCCCTGAAGTGCCGGCCTTCTCCGCCGAGGCCAACGCCGTTCTCAACGAACTGGCGGAAAACTTCTCGCTGGAGCACGCCGAGCGCGTCAAAGAGATCGAGCGCACCACCAACCACGACGTCAAAGCGATCGAATATCTGCTCAAGGAGCAGGCGGCCAAGCTGCCGGAACTGGCCAAGGTCAGCGAGTTCATCCACTTTGCCTGCACCAGCGAAGACATCAACAACCTGTCCCACGCGCTGATGCTGCGCGAAGGCCGTGACGACGTGATGCTGCCGCTGATGCGCCAGACCGCCAACGCCATCCGCGAACTGGCGATCCGTTTCGCCGACGTGCCGATGCTGTCGCGCACCCACGGCCAGCCCGCTTCGCCGACCACTCTGGGCAAAGAACTGGCCAACGTGGTTTACCGTCTCGAGCGGCAGATCGCGCAGGTCGCTGCCGTGCCGCTGCTGGGCAAGATCAACGGCGCCGTCGGCAACTACAATGCACACCTTTCGGCCTACCCGCAGATCGACTGGGAAGCCAACGCCCGCGCCTTCATCGAAGACGAACTGGGCCTGGGCTTCAACCCGTACACCACGCAGATCGAACCGCACGACTACATCGCCGAGCTGTTCGACGCGATCGCGCGCTTCAATACCATCCTGATCGACTTCGACCGTGACATCTGGGGCTACATCTCCCTGGGTTATTTCAAGCAGCGCACCATCGCTGGCGAAATCGGTTCGTCGACCATGCCGCACAAGGTCAACCCGATCGACTTCGAAAACTCCGAAGGCAACCTGGGTATCGCCAACGCACTGTTCCAGCACTTGGCGAGCAAACTGCCGATCTCCCGCTGGCAGCGCGACCTGACCGACTCCACCGTCCTGCGCAACCTCGGTGTCGGCTTCGCCCACAGCGTGATCGCTTACGAAGCCAGCCTCAAAGGCATCAGCAAGCTGGAGCTCAACGAGCAGAAGATTGCTGCTGATCTCGACGCTTGCTGGGAAGTATTGGCCGAGCCGATCCAGACCGTGATGCGTCGCTACAACATCGAAAACCCGTACGAAAAGCTGAAAGAACTGACCCGCGGCAAGGGCATCAGCCCTGAAGCGCTGCAGACTTTCATCGATGGCCTGGACATGCCAGCCGAAGCCAAAGCCGAGCTCAAGCAACTGACCCCGGCCAACTACATCGGCAACGCAGTGGCACAAGCCAAACGCATCTGATCGACCGTTTGCCCCGTTTGAGACGCCCGGCCGCGCCGGGCGTTTTTATTCCCGTCTGAAAAGTGCTTTTTTTCAATAGGTTACATATGAATTCCGATATTCCTCTTCAACTTCTGGGCGGCCTCACTGCACGCGAGTTCCTGCGTGACTACTGGCAGAAAAAACCGCTGCTGATCCGCCAGGCGATTCCTGATTTCGAAAGCCCGATCGACGCCGACGAACTGGCCGGTCTGGCCCTGGAAGAAGAAGTCGAATCGCGCTTGGTGATCGAACATGGCGAGCGCCCATGGGAACTGCGCCGCGGCCCGTTCGCTGAAGACGAATTCAGCAAACTGCCGGAAAAAGAGTGGACCCTGCTGGTGCAAGCAGTCGACCAATTCGTGCCGGAAGTCAGCGAGCTGCTCGAGAACTTTCGCTTCCTGCCGAGCTGGCGCGTCGACGATGTGATGATCAGCTTCGCCGCCCCGGGTGGCAGCGTCGGTCCGCACTTCGACAACTACGACGTGTTCCTGCTGCAGGGCCACGGCAAGCGCAACTGGAAAATCGGCCAGATGTGCGATTCCGAGAGCCCGCTGCTGCAACACGCCGACCTGCGCATCCTCGCCGAATTCCACGAGACCGAAGAGTGGGTGCTGGAGCCGGGGGACATGCTCTACCTGCCACCACGTCTGGCCCATTGCGGTGTTGCAGTCGACAACTGCATGACCTACTCGGTCGGCTTCCGCGCCCCAAGCGCCGCTGAAGTGCTGACCCACTTCACCGACTTCCTCAGCCAGTTCCTGACCGACGAAGAGCGCTACACCGATGCCGACGCCAAGCCGGCGGTCGATCCGCACCAGATTCAACATGATGCGCTGGATCGCCTGAAAAGCCTGCTTGCCGAGCACATGAGCGACGAGCGTCTGCTGCTGACCTGGTTCGGCCAGTACATGACTGAGCCGCGCTACCCGGAACTGGTGGTTGGCCCGGAGGACGTCGAAGAAGAAGACTTCCTCGCCGCTCTGCAGGACGGCGCCGTGCTGATCCGCAACCCGAGCGCGCGCCTGGCCTGGTCGGAAGTCGACGACGATCTGCTGCTGTTCGCCAGCGGCCAGAGCCGTTACCTGCCGGGCAAGCTGCGCGAGCTGCTGAAGCTGATCTGCGCCGCTGACGCCCTGCACGCCGATAACCTCGGCGAGTGGCTGAGCGATGAAGACGGTCGCAGCCTGCTCTGCGAACTGGTCAAGCAAGGGAGCCTGGGGTTCGCTGATGAATAAAATTCGCGTTCGTGTCGCAGACTGGCAGAAGGATATCGCCGAGATCCGGCGCATTCGTGAAACGGTGTTCATCGCCGAACAATCGGTACCGCCCGAGCTTGAGTGGGACGCGGATGACGCGACCGCTGTGCATTTTCTGGCATTTGAAGGCGACTTCCCCATCGGTACGGCCCGCTTGCTGCCTGACGGGCACATCGGCCGCGTCTCGGTGCTGAAAGACTGGCGCGGGATGAAGGTCGGTGACGCGCTGATGCAGGCGGTCATCGCCGAGGCCGAAGCGCGCGGCCTGAAGCAACAAAAGCTCAGCGCTCAGGTGCAGGCCACGGCGTTCTATGAACGCCTGGGCTTCAGCCTGGTCAGCGAGGAGTTTCTCGAGGCCGGGATACCGCATGTCGACATGGTTCGGCATTCGGCCTGAGCAGCACTGATCAAACCCTGTGGCGAGGGAGCTTGCTCCCGCCGGGCTGCGCAGCAGACCCTGCTTTGGATTTCAACAGCAAGGCCGCTTCGCGCCCCAGCGGGAGCAAGCTCCCTCGCCACAACATCATCTCCTGACGCCCCGGCATTCAACGATGCCGGGGCGTTTTGCTAACTACGATTCAACTTGCCCCACCCCGGGCCGACAAACTGGCAATATCAAGCCTTTCGAACGCGGAGATAACGGACATGTCCCTACGCACCCTGCTCACCACCCTGCTGCTCGGCTGCAGTTTTTCGGTGCTGGCAGCCACAGAAATCGTCCCTCTCAAATACCACACAAGCGCCGACATGCTGCCGGTGGCGCAGGACTTCATCGGTCAGGACGGTCAGGTCAGCGCTTACGGCAACCAACTGATCGTCAAGGCCGAGCCGGGCAAGATTCAAGAACTGAAGGATTTGCTTGCACAACTCGACACCGCGCCCAAGCGCTTGCTGATCACCGTCGACACCAACGAAAACAATGGCCGTGGCGACGAAGGTTATTCAGTCAACGGCGCCCAGCCGAACCAGACCCGGATCATCAGTCGCAGCACCACCAGCCGCAACGGCGGCGTCCAGCAAGTGCAGACCAGTGAAGGCACTCCGGCGCTGATCCAGGTCGGCCAGAGTGTGCCGATCACCAACACCCAGAGCGATTCCTACGGCGGTTACAGCAGCGAGACTCAATACCGCAACGTCACCCAGGGTTTCTACGTCACCGCCAGCGTCACCGGCGAGACCGTTCATCTGGCGATCAGTACCAACCGTGACCGCATGAGCCAGGAACGTCCCGATGTAGTGAACGTTCAGAGTACCGACACAACCGTCACCGGACGACTCGGTGAGTGGATCACCCTCGCCGGCGTCAACAGCCAGACTCAGGCCGACAAACAGGGCCTGACCCGCAGCTACTCGACTCAAGGTCGCGATGACATGACCCTGCGGGTTAAAGTCGACGCACTGGACTAAAGCACCGAAAACTGACTGATTAGTCGTATCAGACTAAAGATGTAGTGCTTTAAAAAAAGCACTACAAAACGTTTGACGACGCGAAAAAGCGAGGGCATGATGGCCTCGCTCCCGCTAATCAGAGGCCCTGGCAAGGGCCTTCGAAGCGCCGTTCGCACCTACCCCGCGAACCGTTTCGTGTCTGTACCGCCCACAAGGTGTGTTTGACGAGGTTGCCGACTGGAACGAAGTTGTCCCGAGGGACGGAAGCGTATTTAGGTAACCCGGCTTCACGCTGTTGTCCGTATGAAGGCCCACGACGCCCGCATGCGCCCCGCAGTCCGCCACTACCTGCTCACTTCCCCTCGAGCCCATCGTTCATCCCGTCGCCTACCCCGCCGAATCCGACTTGACCACCAGGCTTCTGGTCAGCGAGCGCAGGAATTTTCCACCGCAGAACAACTTTTCATAAAAGACGCGACGAGGTTTATCTCCATGGCACTGACACGCGAACAGCAAATTGCAGCCCTCGAAAAAGACTGGGCCGAGAACCCGCGCTGGAAAGGCGTGACTCGCACTTACTCCGCTGCTGACGTGGTCCGTCTGCGTGGCTCGGTTCAGCCTGAGCACACCTTCGCGAAGATGGGCGCCGAGAAGCTGTGGAACCTGGTGACCCAGGGTGCCAAGCCGTCCTTCCGTCCAGAGAAAGATTTCGTCAACTGCATGGGCGCCCTGACCGGCGGCCAGGCTGTTCAGCAGGTTAAAGCCGGTATCCAGGCGATCTACTTGTCCGGCTGGCAGGTGGCTGCGGACAACAACTCCGCCGAATCGATGTACCCGGACCAGTCGCTGTACCCGGTTGACTCGGTGCCAACCGTGGTCAAGCGCATCAACAACTCGTTCCGTCGTGCCGACCAGATCCAGTGGAAAGCCGGCAAGAACCCGGGCGATGAAGGCTACATCGACTACTTCGCGCCAATCGTGGCGGACGCTGAAGCCGGTTTCGGCGGCGTACTCAACGCTTACGAACTGATGAAGAGCATGATCGAAGCAGGCGCCGCCGGCGTTCACTTCGAAGACCAACTGGCTTCGGTGAAGAAATGCGGGCACATGGGCGGCAAGGTTCTGGTGCCAACCCAGGAAGCCGTACAGAAGCTGACCGCTGCCCGTCTGGCCGCTGACGTTGCCGGTACGCCGACCATCATTCTGGCCCGCACCGACGCCAACGCGGCTGACCTGCTGACCTCCGACTGCGACCCGTACGATCAGCCATTCGTGACCGGCGAGCGTACCCAGGAAGGTTTCTACAAGGTACGTGCCGGTCTGGATCAAGCGATCGCCCGTGGCCTGGCTTACGCGCCGTACGCCGACCTGATCTGGTGCGAAACCGCCAAGCCGGATCTGGAAGAAGCCCGTCGCTTCGCTGAAGCGATCAAGAAGGAATACCCGGATCAGCTGCTGTCGTACAACTGCTCGCCTTCCTTCAACTGGAAGAAGAACCTGGACGACGCCACCATCGCCAAATTCCAGCGCGAACTGTCCGCCATGGGCTACAAGCACCAGTTCATCACCCTGGCCGGCATTCACAACATGTGGCACAGCATGTTCAACCTGGCGCACGACTACGCCCGCAACGACATGACGGCCTACGTGAAGCTGCAAGAGCAGGAATTCGCTGACGCCGCCAAAGGCTACACCTTTGTGGCGCACCAGCAGGAAGTGGGCACCGGCTACTTCGACGACATGACCACCGTGATCCAGGGCGGCTCGTCCTCGGTGACCGCGCTGACCGGTTCGACCGAAGAAGAACAGTTCCACTGATAGCGCTTCGCTGAGCAAACGGCCTTTGCGGATCGAACAAAAGCTAACCGCAGAGCCGCAAGATTGACGCCCCGACTGGATCGGGGCGTTTTTTTTGCTTTCGATTTGATGGACACCACAAATCCCTGTAGGAGTGAGCCTGCTCGCGATAGCGGTTTATC
>NZ_QETJ01000187.1:0-8486 GCF_003105095.1 Pseudomonas sp. NDM
AGCGCTGTGTCAGCCGGCAGATCGTTCACTGACATACCGCTATCGCGAGCAGGCTCACTCCTACAGGGATTTGTGCTGGGATCGAGATATCAGTTCGCCGCCCAGAAAATATAATCCGCCTGGTACTTCACCATTTCCTGCTTGCCCTTGTTCGCCATGGTGCACTCACTGCCCGGCGCTACGCCGCCCTTGAGCGCAACACGCTGGATGTAGCTGACCCCGGTCATCGCGCCTTTGCCCTCGGCCGGATTGGCCTTGACCAGTTGATAGGGCAGGTTGCCCGGGCTCGACGGTGCCACGGCCAGTTGCGTGCCGGTGACTTTCGATCCGTCTTTCGCTTGCCAGGTCGCCGGTGGGCCGAAGTAGGTGCCGACCTGTTTGCCGCTGCGATCATTGAGCACCGCTTTCGGCCCGACAAAAGTCCACTCGGCCTGCCCGGCCATGTTGGGCTTGTCGCGGCATTCGTAAGTAATCTCGCCAACCCCGGTGGTTTCCAGGGCAATCCTGTGCCCGTCCGGCACTTTGATCGCGTCGGGATAGCTGCTCTGGGCAAACGTGTTGGCGGTGAAAGCGAGCAAACCGGTGAAGCCAATCAGCTGGGTGATGTTCATCCGATGATTCTCCGAAAAGGGTAGAGCACTGACAGCACAAAAGTGCGCTGTTACAAGGACTACCCGTGGCGGAGGCGATTGGATGCAGTGCCGGGAGAATATTTTTGATGACTCGCCACAACCCTGTAGGAGTGAGCCTGCTCGCGATAGCGGTATGCCTGCTATATAAGTTTTGCTGACACGACGCCATCGCGAGCAGGCTCACTCCTACAGGGGGTTACGTCGGAGACTTTTACACCCGAGCCACAGCCATCTACCCTGTGCAAAGGCCTAATCGGGGGAAACGGACATGTACCAGCTCTACGGGCACAAGAATTCCGGCGCGGCCTCCATCGAGGCGGCACTGGAGTTGTGCCAGATCGCTTACCGCTTCATTGATACCGAAGCCAGCGCCGAAGCCGCCGAAGCGCTTGGTAAACTCAATCCGCTGAAGCAGATCCCGACCCTGCAACTGCCGGACGGCAGCGCCATGACTGAAAGTGCGGCGATCCTGATCCACCTGGGCCTGACGTTTCCCAAGTCCGGCCTGCTGCCGAGCGAGGCGGCTGATCGCGATCAGGCGATTCGCGGCCTCGCCTTTATCGTCGGCAATTGCTACGCGGCGGTCGGCATCATCGATTACCCCGAGCGCTGGTTGATCACGCCCGACGAGAGCGCACGGCAGAACCTGATCGCTGGCACGCGCCAGCGCCTGCACTTCAGTTGGGAGATATTTGCCGATCAGTTTTCCGGCGAGCTGTATCTGGATGACGAAACCCCCGGGGCACTGGATGTGCTGGCGGCAGTGGTGAGCCGCTGGGCTGGCAGCCGCGAACATCTGCGCCAGACCCGCCCGGGGTTTTATGCGTGGTTGCAAAGGATTGACCGACACCCGGTGCTGGCACCGGTGTTCGAGCGGCATTGGCCCTCTCAAGGCTGACAAATAACCCCTTGTGGGAGCGAGCCTGCTCGCGAAAACGGTCTGTCAGCCAAAGATGTTTCGACTGACCCAGCGCATTCGCGAGCAGGCTCGCTCCCACAACGGCACGGCGGTGGGCTCATTCGCCGCGAATGTATTGCTCGAGCTGTTTGATCAATTCAGCCTGTTCGGCAATCGCTTCCTTCACCAGGTCGCCGATCGACAGCAGACCAATCAACTGGCCGTCCTCGACCACCGGCAGGTGGCGCAGGCGTTTGTCCGACATGATGCCCAGGCAGGTATCGACGGTTTGCCGGGTGTCCACGGTGATCACGTCCTTGACCATGATGTCGCGCACCGGCGTGCCCACCGAGGAGCGGCCGTGCAGCACCAGTTTGCGTGCATAGTCGCGCTCGCTGATGATGCCGACCACTTTGTCGTCCTCGACCACCAGCAAGGCGCCGACGTTTTTCTCGGCCATCTTCATCAGCGCTTCGAGCACCATGTGATCGGGTTTGATCTGGTGCACTTCCTGATTTTTCTGATCTTTGAGCTTGAGCAGTTGGGCGACGGTCTTCATGGCGGTTACTCAGGTGTTGTCGTTGTTCATCAAGCATCGTAGACGCAGCCGCGCAGAGCAAGGTGGCAAAGCGGCAGTTAGCGTGCAAAAAACGCCATTCGCCGGGTTTTTCCGCAGATCCGCGGTATTTTTTGCCAGGGCCAGGCGTGGCAATGCCGCGTAGAATGCCGGTCAGTCTGATTTTTCGAGGTCGCAGTGGTGGATTTACAGCAGGGCTTCGTCCTGACCCGGCATTGGCGCGATACGCCGGCCGGCACCGAAGTCGAGTTCTGGCTGGCGACCGACGCCGGGCCACGCCGTGTGCGCCTGGCGCATCAGCCGTCGGTAGCGTTCATTCCCGCCGCCCAGCGTGAAGCGGCCGAGCATCTGCTGCACGATGAAAACAATGTCGAACTGCGCCCGCTCGCCCTGCAGGATTTTCAGCATCGTCCGGTACTCGGTCTGTATTGCCAGCAACACGGCCAGTTGATGCGCCTGGAAACCGCGCTGAACCGCGCCGGCGTCGATGTTTTTGAAGCCGACGTGCGCCCGCCGGAACGCTATCTGATGGAGCGCTTCATCACCGCGCCGGTGCTGTTCGGCGGCACCCCGGATGCAGAGGGCGTGCTGCTCAACGCCCAGATGAAAGCCGACCCCAATTACCGGCCGAAACTGCGCCTGGTCTCGCTCGACATCGAAACCACGGAAAACGGCGAGCTGTATTCGATTGCCCTGGAAGGCTGCGGCGAGCGCCAGGTGTACATGCTCGGCGCGCCGAACGGCGACGCCAGCATTGTCGATTTCGATCTGGAGTACTGCGACTCGCGCGCGGTGATCCTGAAAAAACTCAACGACTGGTTCGCCCGCCACGACCCTGACGCAATCATCGGCTGGAACGTTGTGCAGTTCGATCTGCGCATCCTTCACGAACACGCCCGGCGTCTCGGCGTGCCGCTGAAAATCGGCCGTGGCGGCGAAGAAATGCAGTGGCGCGAGCACGGCAGCCGCAATCACTACTTCGCCTCGGCAGCGGGGCGGCTGATCATTGATGGCATCGAGTCGTTGCGGTCGGCGACCTGGAGCTTTCCGTCGTTCAGCCTGGAAAATGTTGCGCAAACCCTGCTCGGCGAAGGCAAGGCAATCAACAATCCGTACCAGCGCATGGACGAGATCAACCGCATGTTCGCCGAAGACAAACCGGCGCTGGCCAAATACAACCTCAAGGACTGCGAACTGGTCACGCGGATCTTCGCCAAGACCGAACTGCTGACGTTTTTGCTCGAACGGGCCAGCGTCACCGGTTTGCCGGCCGACCGCAGCGGCGGTTCGGTCGCCGCGTTCACCCATTTGTACATGCCGTTGATGCATCGCCAGGGCTTTGTTGCGCCGAACCTCGGCACCAACCCGCCGCAGGCCAGCCCCGGCGGGTTTGTCATGGATTCGCGGCCGGGGTTGTACGAGTCGGTGCTGGTGCTCGATTACAAAAGCTTGTACCCGTCGATCATTCGCACGTTTCTGATCGACCCGGTGGGCCTGATCGAAGGCCTGCAACATCCCGACGACGCTGACTCGGTGCCGGGTTTCCGTGGCGCCCGTTTCTCACGTACCCGGCATTGCCTGCCGGCCATTGTGGCGCGGGTGGCTGAAGGGCGTGAGACCGCCAAGCGCGAGCACAACGCGCCGCTGTCCCAGGCGTTGAAGATCATCATGAACGCCTTTTACGGCGTGCTCGGCTCCAGCGGCTGCCGGTTTTTCGATACCCGCCTGGCCTCGTCGATCACCTTGCGCGGCCACGAAATCATGCTGCGCACTCGCCAGTTGATCGAGGAACAAGGCCACGCGGTGATTTACGGCGACACCGATTCCACCTTCGTCTGGCTGCGCCGACTGCATGGCCAGGAAGAAGCCGCGCAGATCGGCCATGCGCTGGTCAAGCACGTCAACGATTGGTGGCGCGCCCATGTGCGCGACGAATACGGGCTGGAAAGCGCGCTGGAATTGCAGTTCGAGATTCACTACAAGCGTTTCCTGATGCCGACGATTCGCGGCGCGGAGGAGGGCAGCAAGAAGCGCTACGCCGGTCTGGTCACCCGCGCCGATGGCTCGGAGGAAATGGTCTACAAGGGCCTGGAGACCGTGCGTACCGACTGGTCACTGCTGGCCCGACAATTTCAGCAGGAACTGTATGAGCGGATTTTCCACCGCAAGCCGTATCAGGATTACGTGCGCGACTACGTGCGCAAGACCCTCGCCGGGGAGTTCGATGATCGGCTGGTGTATCGCAAGCGTCTGCGCCGCACCCTTGACGATTACGAACGCAACGTGCCGCCGCATGTCCGTGCGGCGCGGCTGGCCGACGACTACAACGCCGAACAGGGTCGGCCCCGGCAGTATCAAAACGGCGGCTGGATCAGCTACGTCATCACGCTGGCCGGCCCGGAGCCGTTGGAGGTACGCCGCGCCGCCATCGATTACGACCACTACATCACTCGTCAGCTGCAACCGGTGGCGGATGCAATCCTGCCGTTTGTCGACGACGACTTCTCAATCCTGATCGGTGGGCAACTGGGCCTGTTTTGAATCAAGCAGTTGCAGTGTCCACTCATCGAGAATGCCGTGGAAATAGCGCTCCAGCGCCTGATTGAACAGGCTTTCCTCGGCGCTGAACTGGGCGAACAGGGTCATCGAAGAATGAAACTTCAAGTCATCGGGATGACCGAAAATCTCTGCAATCGAGCGCTGCGGCACGTTGAGTACCAACTGCGTGCAGGTGCGCAATCGCGCGCCAAGCAGTTCGTGGGCCAGATAAGCCTGGGCCTCATCGGCTGAACCAATGGCAAACCGTCGGGCCATTTCGCTGCCGCCCAACCCGGCGAATTGCGGGAAGACAAACCACATCCAGTGGCTGCGCTTGCGGCCCTCTTCGAGTTCGCGTTGAACGCGTTCGAACACCGGGTCCTGCGCCTGGACAAAACGTTGCAGATCAAACGGGTCGTGCAGATCTGTGCTTCTCATCGCCAAGCCCTCGCAGTCGGCGGCTCAGACCATGGCCAGCCGCTGCTTGCGTTGTGGCGCCGGGAATAGCTTGTCCAGCGCCGCCAGATCCCCGGCGTCCAATTGCAGCTGCGCCGCCTCGGCATTGAGTTGCACATGTTCCGGGCGCACAGCCTTGGGAATCGCAATCACGCCATCCTGGCGCAGGATCCACGCCAGCGAAACTTGCGCCGGGGTGGCGTTGTGACGACTGGCAATGTCTTGCAGAACCGGCTCGGCGAGCATCGCACCGCCTTGGCCGATCGGACAGTAAGCCATCAGCGGCAGGCGCTGATGCTGGCACCACGGCAGCAGATCGAATTCGATGCCGCGCTCTTCGAGGTTGTACAGCACTTGATCGGTGGCGCAGGCTGAACTGGACAGTTCTTCGAGGTCGTCGACATCGAAATTCGACACGCCCCAACGGCCGATCTTGCCTTCCTCGCGCAAACGTTCGAAGGCTTCGACGGTTTCCTCCAGCGGGTACTGACCGCGCCAATGCAGCAGATACAGATCGATGTAGTCGGTGCCGAGCCGACGCAGGCTGCGCTCGCAGGCTTGCGGGATGCCTTGGCGGCTGGCGTTGTGCGGATAGACCTTGCTGACCAGGAAAATCTTGTCGCGCTGACCGGCAATGGCCTCGCCGACGACGGTTTCGGCACCGCCCTCGGCGTACATCTCTGCAGTGTCGATCAGGGTCATGCCCAGCTCGATGCCGGTGCGCAGCGCCGCGACTTCACGGGTGTGCGCCGAGCGATCCTCGCCCATGCGCCAAGTGCCCTGGCCAATCACGGGAACCTGTACGCCGGCCAACTCAAGGGTACGCATTCAAACCTCCTGGCTTAAAGAGTCGATATCTTTAGTGGGCAGCAGGATAGACCAAGGGTTCCCCAACGAAGGTGTGTCGGAACGCTGAAACTCCTGTGGCGAGGGAGCTTGCTCCCGCTGGGGCGCGCAGCGGCCCTCGCTTTTCCTTGAGTTGAAAAGCAGGGGCCTGCTGCGCAGTCCAGCGGGAGCAAGCTCCCTCGCCACAGGGGCGCGTGTTGCAGATTATTTTGTGGTGAATTTCAGGACCACGCTGTGGGCATAGGTCTGCCCCGGATCAAGCCGTGTGCTCGGGAAGTCCGGCTGGTTCGGCGAATCCGGGTAGTGCTGGGTCTCGAGGGTAAACGCGCCCCAGTGCGGATAGACCTTGCCGCCCTTGCCCTTGACCGTGCCGTCGAGGAAGTTGCTGGTGTAGAACTGCACGCCCGGCTCGGTGGTGAACAGTTGCAGGACACGCCCGGATTGTGGGTCGCTGACTTCGGTGGCGACTTTGCTGACATCGCCCTTGGTGTCCAGCGCCCAGTTGAAATCGAAACCACCCTGTTTCGGCTCGGCAAATTTCAGTTGCGGATGATCAGCCTTGATATGCGTGCCGATCGCCGTCGGTTTGCTGAAGTCCATCGGCGTACCGGCGACTGGCGCCAGTTCCCCGGTAGGGATCAGTTTCGCGGTGACCGGCGTGTAATGGCTGGAGTGGATGGTCGCGACCTGCTTGAGAATGTCGCCATTGCCTGCGCCGGCCAGGTTGAAGTAGCTGTGGTTGGTCAGGTTGAGCACGGTTGGCTTGTCGGTGCTGGCCTTGTAGTCGATGCGCAGCTCGTTGTTGTCGGTCAGGCGATAGGTGACTTCGGTGGTCAGGTTGCCAGGGAAGCCCATTTCACCGTCGGCCGACAGGTAGGTCAGGGTCACGCCAACCGAATCCTTGTCCTTGGTCTCTTTGGCCTTCCAGACTTTCTTGTCGAAACCTTCGGGGCCGCCATGCAAGGCATTGGACTTGTCGTTCTGCGGCACTTGATAGCGTTTGCCATCGAGTTCGAAAGCACCCTCGGCGAGGCGATTGCCGAAGCGGCCGATGGTCGCGCCGAAGTACGCGGTGCCTTTCTGGTAGCCCTGCACATCATCGAAACCCAGCACCACGTCGTCGAACTTGCCGTGCTTGTCGGCAACTTTCAGTGCTTGCAGGGTCGCGCCGTAAGTGATGACAGTGGCTTGCATGCCGTGGCTGTTGCGCAGGATGTACTGTTCGACGGGCGTGCCGTCATTGGTCTTGCCGAAGGCTTTGTGTTCGGCGGTCAGGCCCGCCGCGTTGGCGGAAAGGGTAGCGATCATCAGGGACAGTCCGAGGCCGGAGAGCAGGTGACGGGATTGAAGCATGGTTGACCTTCCTTTTTGTTGTTGTTTTCGTATTGACCGTAGGAGCTGCCGAAGGCTGCGATCTTTTTTGATTTTGATTTTTTGAAGCAAGATCAAAAGATCGCAGCCTTCGGCAGCTCCTACATGTGACTAGTCATGCTATTTTGGTGGGGAGAGGAGATTTATAGCGGATTTACGCTTATTGGCAAATATAAAGTCCGACTAATTGACAGATCGCAAAGCGCCGAAGGTCGGCTAACTGCCCGGGCACTGCACTTTTTCGCAATCGGCGGCTCTATGCATGTCCAAGATGCGGTGACTCCCGCCGCACAGGAATGTGCCTGTCCGAGATTTCATGCCGAGTGTTTTTGCCCTGATCACCGCCGCTCACCGCCGCCCGTGCCTGCTGCTGGCCTGCCTGGTCTCGCTGTTGCTCAGCGGCTGCAGCCACCAGAACGGCAACGGGTTCTTCACCCAGATGCGTGAAGGGCAGCCGCAGGAATTCCTGCAGACCAGCGTCGACCGTATGGCCACCCTGGCGATGCGCGACAACCTCGACAGCCTCTATCGGCTGATGGGCAAGCTCTACCTGCGCAACCCGGAAGAGTTGCGCAAGTCCGGCTTCCTCAACATCAACACCGCCGTGAAACAGGTGCGCCTCGCCGTTGAGCAACAGCAGCCGCTGCCCGTGCTCGGCGGGCGCAAGGATCTGGCGGCGCTGAGCTATGCGATGAGCCCGGAATTCCTCGGCGACCGCGTCGGCGCGTTCATCTATGCGATCGGCAGCATGCTGGTCACCGCCCACGGCAATCGCACCGAGTTCTATATGACCGACGCGATCAACCCGACCTTCGTCCACAACGCTGCACGTAATATCGAAAAAGCCATGTGGATCCTCTCGCAACGGCAGAACAAGGAAGGCCAGCCATTGCTGTTCTCCAATGAAATTTCGGAGGAGGGCAGCAACCTCAGCTTCGCCACCGAATTCAGCAAAATCGTCGCGCGCCTGGACCTGCTCACGCAGATGCTCGATGAGCGCTATCGCAGGATTGGTTTGAATTACGCGCAGAGTCTGTTGTTTCTGAATTTCCTGCCGGTGCAGTGAGCCCCACGGTTTCGGCTAGTGCAGAGATCCCTGTAGGAGTGAGCCTGCTCGCGATAGCCGTCTTTCAGATTTTGATGAGCCGACAGGCACTCCGCTATCGCG
>NZ_QETJ01000188.1:0-8348 GCF_003105095.1 Pseudomonas sp. NDM
ATAGCGGTGTGTCAGTCACCGCTGTGCCGACAGAAATACCGCTATCGCGAGCAGGCTCACTCCTACAAGGGATTGCTTTACAGGCCGGCATCCCACGCGGGATTCTCGGGAAAGCGCTGCACGAGAAAATCGAGCAGGCTGCGCAGCGCTGCGGGCATGTGTTTGCGTGAGGCGTACACCGCGTAGATGTTCATCTGTCGCGGCTCGGCATGTGGCAGCAAACGCAGCAGTTCGCCGTTGTGAATATGCACCCCGGCCTGGTAGGTCGGCAGCATCGCCACACCCGCGCCGGCCAGGGTGGCGCGCAGGAGGGTGCTGGCCTCGTTGGCGCTGATATTGCCCTGCACAGGCACAGAAACCGGTTGGCCATCCTCTTCGAAATGCCACAGGCTCTTGCCGAAGTAGGAATGGGTCAGGCAATTGTGTCGGCTCAGATCTTCAACTGTCCGTGGCGCCGGATGCTCTCGCAGGTAAGCCGGCGCTGCGCACACCACCGAACGACAAACGGTCAGGCGTCGGGCGATCAGATTCGGATCGAGATCGTTGCTGGTGCGAATCGCCAGATCGATGCGTTCATCGACCAGATTCACCGTGCGGTCGAGCATTTGCAGATCGATGCTCACGCCTGGGTAAAGCTTGACGTATGCCGCCATGGCAACGGCCAGTTGCGCCTGGCCGAACGAGGTGCTGACGCTGATCCGCAGCAGTCCGCGCGGGGCGTCATCGGGTTCGCTGACGGCGGCCTGCATGTCGTGCGACAGGTCGATCATCTGCCGACAACGCGGGAGGATTTCACTGCCGGCGGCGGTCAGGCTCAGTTTGCGCGTGGTGCGGTGCATCAGCCGCGCGCCGACCCAGTCTTCCAGCTCCGCCAGATAGCGCGAGACCACCGGCCGCGACAGGTCGAGGTGGTCGGCCGCCGCTGACTGGCTGCCCAGATCCACCACCGTGACGAATACGCGCATTGCTTGAAGCCGATCCATGATTTGCCCGATTTTAGAAACAAACTATGTTCAAGCATCGCATTTTTTGTACTGAGTCTGGCAACTAAGCTCTGTTGCATCGCCAACCTGGCATTCGAAACTCGGAGCAACAGATGATCGGTTTCACCCAGTTCAAACGCGTGCTGCTCGCCTCAGCATTTTTCGCTTTTGCCGCCCATGCGTCCGCTGCCGAGCTGAGCCTCGATATCTACAACCCGGGCACCCAGGCGATTTTCCCGGTCAGCTCGGTGCTGGTCAGTGGCGAGAAAGAGGCGATTCTGGTCGACGCGCAATTCGGCAAATCCCAAGCCGAGCAGGTGGTGGAAAAGATCCGCGCCAGCGGCAAGCAATTGACCACCATCTACATCAGCCACGGCGATCCGGATTACTACTTCGGTCTCGACACCCTGACCAAAGCATTTCCACAGGCGAAAGTGCTGGCCTCGCAGCCGACCGTTGATCACATCAAGCACACCGTCGATGGCAAACTGGCCTACTGGGGCCCGAAAATGGGTGCCGATGTGCCAGCGAAAACCATCGTCCCGGACGTGCTCAAGGGCGACAGCCTGACCCTCGAAGGGCAGAAGTTGCAGGTGATCGGCCTCGACGGCAAACAGCCGGATCGCAGCTTCGTGTGGATTCCGTCGCTGAAGGCGGTGGTCGGCGGCGTGGTGGTCGCCGAGAACATTCATGTGTGGATGGCCGACACCCAGACTGCGCAATCCCACGCCGACTGGCTGCACACCTTGCACACCATCGAAAGCCTGAAACCGCAAACCGTGGTGCCTGGCCATTACCTGGGTGATAGCAGCCGCTCGCTGGACAGCGTGAAATTCACCGCTGATTACATCAAGGCCTTCGATGCCGAAACCGCCAAGGCCAAAGATTCTGCTGCGTTGATCGCGGCGATGAAAAAGCGCTACCCGCAACTTGGCGAGGAAAGCTCGCTGGAACTCAGCGCGAAAGTCGCCAAGGGTGAGATGCAGTGGTAAGCCGAACCTGAACACGCAGCCTTTTCAAGCCAACTGGAGAATCTCATGAGCAAGATTGCAATCATCGGCGCCACCGGACGTGCCGGTAGCCAACTGCTGGAAGAAGCCCTGCGTCGCGGTCACAGCGTCACGGCCATTGCCCGCGATACTTCGAAGATCGGTAATCGCGCCGGTGTCGTCAGCAAAAATCTCGACGTGCTGGATGCGGCGGCGCTGCAGGCGGCGGTAGCCGGTCACGACGTGGTGATCAGCGCAGCGCATTTCGCCACCGTGCCGGCCTCGGCGATTGTCGGGCCGGTCAAGCAGGCGGGCGTTAAACGCTTGCTGGTGGTGGGCGGCGCCGGTTCGCTGTTGCTGCCGGATGACACGCGGGTGATCGACAGTGCCGGGTTCCCGGCCGAGTACAAAACCGAGGCGAGTGCGGGGGCGGCGTTTCTTGAAGCGTTGCGTCAGGAACAGGAACTGGACTGGACTTTCCTGTCGCCGTCGGCGGAGTTTGTCGAAGGTGAGCGCAGTGGCACCTTCCGTGTCGGCAAGGATCATCTGTTGGTCAGTGCGCAAGGGCGTAGCTGGATCACGTTTGCCGATTACGCGATTGCGCTGATTGACGAAGTGGAAACGCCGAAGCATTCGCGCCAGCGTTATACCGTCGGATATTGAGTCAAGACTTTTCCCCTCACCCCAGCCCTCTCCCGGGGGGAGAGGGCGCCGACCGAGTTGTCTTGGATCACGCATTGACCTGAACGACCGTGTCGATTATGGATTCGGCGCGGCTGTGTCAGGTCGATGAATTTCTTGAGCATCCCCCAATCAGTTCCCTCTCCCTGGGGAGAGGGCTAGGGTGAGGGGAGAAGCTTCAGCGCAAATGTGCCTGCTCAACCAGCCAAAGCATCAACTCTTCCAACTGCGGCGAGGGCTTGGCTGCAGCAGGCACCACCACGTAATACGCCAACCCCGTCTTCACCTTCAACGCAAACGGCATCACCAGCCGCCCGGCGTTCAGATCATCACCAATCAGCGACCAGTCCCCGATCGCCACACCTGTGCCATGGGAGGCCATCGACATCGCCTGATCCAGCGTTTCGAAATGCTGCCCGCGACCCAGATTACTCAGTTGCAAACCCGCCGCATCGAGCCACACCGACCAGTCCTGAAGGTCGTGGGTCGGGTGCAACAACAGATGCGCCTGCAGATCATCCGGTGAATTCAGCGCAGGCGAGCCCTTGAGCAATTGCGGCGAGCAGACCGGTGTCAGTTGCTCGTCGAACAGATGCAGCGCGCCTGGCGAATTATCCGGTGGCGGGCCGTAGATCACGGCGGCGTCGAATTGCTCGCGCTGAAAATCCACACCGTGTTGCAGCGAGGCCGTCAGTTTTACCGGCACGTCCGGGCGCTCCTTCTGCCATTGCAGCAGACGCGGCAGCAGCCAGCGCATCACGCAGCTCGGGGCCTTGAGTTGCAAAGTCTGATGTTTGAGTCCGATCTGCTCGGTCGCTTCGCCGATCAGTCCGAAGACCTTTTCCACCTGCGGTAGCCATTCGCGGCCTTCGGCCGTTAACGCCAGACCGCGGGCCAGACGAATGAACAACGGATAACCGAGCTGTTCCTCCAGCCCGGCGATCTGCCGGCTCACCGCGCCCTGAGTGATGTGCAACTGCTCGGCGGCGCGGGTGAAGTTGCAACATTGCGCGGTGATCCAGAACGTGTGCAGAGCGGGCAGGGGTGGCAGGCGTTTCATGGCGATCCGAGGTATGACGGGAGGACATGGCTAGTATGACTTTTAATCGATTGTTGCTGCCAGTTGTGCACCGTTCCAATGAACGCATTCCACGGCTTTTCTGTAGGAGTGAGCCTGCTCGCGATAGCGGTGAGTCAGTCACCGCAATGTCGAATTTCATGACGCTATCGCGAGCAGGCTCACTCCTGCACAAGCTGTGTTTCAGCGAACGAGAAAGGGCAATCGACATGGCAACGTGCGGCGAAGTACTGGTCAGGCTGTTGGAAAATTACGGGGTCGAGCAGGTGTTCGGCATTCCCGGTGTGCACACCGTTGAGCTGTACCGAGGCCTCGCCCGTTCGAGCATCAACCACGTCACGCCTCGCCATGAGCAGGGTGCCGGCTTCATGGCCGACGGCTATGCGCGCACCAGCGGCAAACCCGGTGTGTGTTTCATCATTACCGGCCCGGGCATGACCAATATCACCACCGCCATGGGCCAGGCTTACGCCGATTCGATTCCAATGCTGGTGATCTCCAGCGTGCAGTCGCGCCATCAGTTGGGCGGTGGCCGCGGCAAGTTGCATGAGCTGCCGAACCAGAGCGCACTGGTCGGCGGCGTTGCAGCGTTCTCGCACACGCTGATGTCTGCCGCCGAGTTGCCGGTGGTGCTGGCCCGTGCGTTTGCCTTGTTCCAGGCCGGGCGACCGCGTCCGGTGCACATCGAAATTCCCTTGGACGTGTTGGTGGAGGAGGCCGATGAATTGCTCGCCAGCATGCCGGTGAACATCGACCGTGCCGGCGCCGCACCGGCTGCCGTGAGTCGCATGAGCGAACTGCTCGCCAGCGCGCAACGGCCACTGATTCTCGCCGGCGGCGGTGCTATCGACGCCGCCCCGGAGCTGAGAAGAATCGCCGAGTTGCTCGATGCGCCGGTAGCGCTGACCATCAACGCCAAGGGCATGCTGCCGACGGGCCATGCGCTGTTGATCGGTTCGACGCAAAGCCTGGTCGCCACCCGCGCACTGGTTGCCGAGGCCGATGTGGTGCTGGCGATCGGCACCGAGCTGGCCGAGACCGATTACGACGTGACCTTCGCTGGCGGCTTCGAGATCCCCGGCAAGCTGCTGCGCATCGACATCGATGCCGATCAGACCGTGCGCAACTACCCGCCGCACGTCGCACTGGTCGCTGATTCGCGCAACGCCGCGCAGGCATTGCTCAGCACGCTGACGCAAAAACCGCTGGCCGAGCGCCGAACCGATTGGGGCCACGCTCGAGCCGGGCGTTTGCGCGATGAGCTGGCCGCGAGCTGGGACGCGCCGACGCTGGCGCAAACCCGCTTCCTTGAAACGGTGTTGCATGAATTGCCCGACGCGGTGTTCGTCGGCGATTCCACGCAACCCGTGTACACCGGCAACCTCACTTTCAACCCCGAGCGTCCCCGCCGCTGGTTCAACGCCTCCACCGGTTACGGCACCCTCGGCTATGCGTTGCCTGCGGCGATTGGTGCGTGGCTCGGTGGACAACTAGACAACGGCACCCGTCCGCCCGTGGTGTGCCTGATCGGCGACGGCGGCTTGCAATTCACTCTGCCGGAACTGGCCAGCGCCGTCGAAGCGCGGGTGCCGGTGATCGTGCTGCTGTGGAATAACCAGGGTTATGAGGAGATCAAAAAGTACATGGTCAACCGCGCCATCGAACCGGTCGGCGTGGACATCTACACCCCGGACTTCGTCGCCGTGGCCAAGGGCCTCGGTTGCGCCGCGCAAGCCATCAGCAGCGTCGACGAACTGCGCGCAGCGCTGCGCAAGGCGACGGACCGGCAAGGCCCGACGCTGATTGAAATCGACCAGAACCAATGGATGCAGGCGGTGGCCCCATGATCAATTTTCCAACCACACTCGATGGCCTCTACATCAACGGCCAATGGTCGTCGGGCCGTGAACACCTGCGGGTGATCAACCCCGCTACGGAGGCGCTGCTGACCACGGTCAATGGCGGTGACGAACAGACCGTCGATCAAGCGATCAGCGCCGCGTGCGAAGCGTTCAAACACTGGTCGCAGACCACCGGCACCGACCGCGCGGCGATCCTGCGCAACATTGCCAATGGCGTGCGCAAGGGTCGCGAGCATTTGATGAACCTGCAATCGAGCAACAACGGCAAACCGCAGTTCGAAGCGGCCATTGATGTCGATGACGTGATCGCCACGTTTGAGTATTACGCCGAACTCGCCGAAGGCCTCGACGCAAAACAGGACAGCCACGTGCCGCTGCCCAGCGCGGATTTCAGCGCGCGCCTGCGTCGTGAGCCGTGCGGCGTGGTCGGGTTGATCGTGCCGTGGAATTTCCCCATGGTCACCACCGCATGGAAACTGGCACCAGCGCTGGCCGCCGGGTGCTGCGTGGTGCTGAAGCCGTCCGAAGTGACGCCGCTGCCGGAGCTGGAACTGGCGGCGATCATCGCTGAATCCGGTTTGCCCGACGGCGTGTTCAATCTGGTCTGCGGTACTGGTCTGGCGGTGGGGGCGCCGTTGTCGGCGGATCCACGTATTGCCAAAATCTCCTTCACCGGCAGCAACGCAGTTGGCGTGCAGGTGATGCAACGCGCTGCCGAAACCGTGAAGGGAGTCAGCCTGGAGCTCGGTGGCAAATCGTCGTTGCTGGTGCTGGCGGATGCCGATGTTGAGCTGGCTGTGGAACTGGCGTGTGGCGGTGCGTTCTTCAACGCCGGGCAGATGTGTTCGGCCACCAGTCGGGTGCTGGTCGCCGAGCAATTGATGGATGAATTCCTTCAGCGTCTGCAAAAACGCGCGCAGGCGATTCGAGTCGCCGATCCGTTCGACCCGGACGTGGAGATGGGCGCGATGGTCAATCAGGCGCAATACCAGCGGGTACTCGGGCATATTGATCGTGGCCTGAGTGCGGGGGCGCGTTTGCTCTGTGGCGGCAATCGCCCGGCAGATTTGCCGCGGGGCTATTTTCTGCAACCGACGGTGTTCACCGACGTGCCGCTGGACAGCGCGTTATGGCGAGAGGAGATTTTCGGGCCGGTGGTGTGTGTGCGCAGTTTCGGCAGCGAAACCGAAGCGATTGCCTTGGCCAACGACACCCGGTTCGGCCTGGTGGCGAGTGTGGTGACGCGCGATGCCGCCGCAGCAGATCGCGTGGCCAATGGGTTGCAGGCGGGGCTGGTGTGGATCAATGCACCGCAGGTGATCTTCCCGCAGACGGCGTGGGGCGGATACAAACAGAGCAGCATTGGCCGCGAACTGGGGCCTTGGGGGTTGGCGGCGTTTCAGGAGATCAAGCATGTGATTCGAGCGGTGTAAAAGCCGACCCTCACCCCAGCCCTCTCCCCGAGGGAGAGGGAGCCGACCGAGGTGTCTTGCGATGTTCGCCGACCTGAAAAATCGAGTCGATTATGGATTCAAAGGTAATCGTTCAAGTCGGTGAACCTCTTCAATATTCCCCAATCTGTCCCCTCTCCCTCTGGGAGAGGGCTAGGGTGAGGGGCTTTTAACGGTCAGACCGACAGCCGCAGCCGCGCCAGATCCCGCAACGGCGGTGCGCCAAACAGCCGGCTGTACTCGCGGCTGAACTGCGACGGGCTTTCATAGCCCACGCGATACCCCGCCGCTGACGCTTCCAGTCCTTCGGTCAACATCAGTCGCCGCGCCTCTTGCAGGCGCAGCTGCTTCTGATACTGCAACGGACTCATCGCCGTCATCGCCTTGAAGCGGTGATGCAGCGTCGACACGCTGAGGTTCACTTCCCGCGCCAGATCATCGATGCGCAACGGCTGCTCGAAATTGCCGTTGAGCCATTTGATCGCCTGGCTGATGCGATGGCTCTGGCTGTTGGCAATCGCAATCTCATACAAGCGATGACCCTGCGGGCTGCGCAGCAGGCGATAGAGAATCTCCCGGCGAATCAGTGGCGCGAGCATGGCGATGTCTTTCGGCGCGTCGAGCAATCGCGCCAGACGCAACACCGCGTCGAGCATGGCGCTGTCGATTTTTTCCACGTACAGACCACGGCCGGTCGGGCGCGTCGGCACGCCCATCGGGCCGGCGTCGGCGATCAGCGCGGTGATTTCCGTCGGGTCGATGTCGAGGCGCACGGCGAGGATCGGTTCTTCGGGGGAGACGTTGACCACCCGTCCGCTGAGCGGCATCGAAACCGACACCACCAGATAATTCAGCGGGTCGTAATTGAAGAATTCGTCAGCCAGTCGGACCTCTTTACGCCCCTGCGCCATGATGCACAGCGCCGGCTGCGCGAGCACCGGGGCGAAGTCATGGGACTTGGTGTGGCGCGACATGACCAGCGAGCCGATGGCGGTCTGGTAGCTGCCATCATCGCTGGTGTTGCGGCGGATGATCGCCGCCAGCTCCGCGCGCTGCTTTTCCATGTCGGCGCTGGGTTCGGCTTGAAAACGATCGAATGACGTCATGCACGGCATCCTCGGCAAGTGAGGGGGAATGCAACAGAGCATATGTTTGTGCAAGCAGCGGCGGTAGACACATTCTGCCAAATGCTTGCCTGATTCTGCCCTGAGGTGCGCACATGTCTCCCGCCATACGATCCTGTAGGAGCTGCCGAAGGCTGCGATCCGTTGATCTTCAAGGCAAAATCAAAAGATCGCAGCCTT
>NZ_QETJ01000189.1:0-8304 GCF_003105095.1 Pseudomonas sp. NDM
CGATAACGGTGTGTCAGTCAACATTATGGAAACTGACATACCGCTATCGCGAGCAGGCTCACTCCTACAAGGAGCTATGTGGTGGGTTTGGGATCCGGTTTCGCCAGGAAGGTGTAGACACACGGCAGCACGAACAACGTAAACAACGTGCCAATCGACATCCCCGTGGCGATCACCATGCCGATATCAAACCGGCTGACCGCTCCCGCGCCGGTCGCCAGAATCAGCGGCACCATGCCGAACACCATCGCCGCCGTGGTCATCAGTACCGGACGCAAGCGAATCGCCGCCGCTTCCTCCACGGCTTCGCGGGCAGTCAGGCCCTTGTCCTTGCGCAACTGGTTGGCGAACTCGACGATCAGGATGCCGTGCTTGCTGATCAGGCCGATCAGCGTCACCAGCCCGACCTGGGTGTAGATGTTCATGCTCGACCAGCCAAGGAACAGCGGAATCAGCGCGCCGCAAATCGACAGCGGCACCGTCACCAGAATCACCAGCGGATCACGGAAGCTCTCGAACTGCGCGGCCAGCACCAGAAAGATGATCGCCAACGCCAGGGCGAACGTGACCCACAAGGCACTGCCTTCCTGCACGTACTGGCGCGAGGCGCCGCCGTAATCGAAGGCAAATCCTGCCGGCGCTTCTTCACGGGCAATCTGCAGCACGGTATCGATGGCTTCGCCCATGCTCACCAGCGGGAAACCGGAAATCTTCGCCGCGTTGAGCTGCTGGAACTGGTTGAGCTGGCGCGGTCGTGCGCGGTCGCTGACCTTGATCAAGGTCGACAGCGGCAACAATTCGCCCTGAGTGTTTTTCACGTAGTAGTTGTTCAGCCAGTCGGGGTTGTCGCGGTAGGCCCGTTCGACCTGGGCGATGACCTTGTAGCTGCGCCCGTCGATGGTGAAGCGGTTGATCTCCGCCTCGCCAAGCAAGGTCGCCAGCGTGCCGCCCAGATCGAGCATCGATACGCCCATCTGCGCAGCCTTGTCGCGGTCGATATCGACCACCACTTCCGGTTTGTCGAACGCCAGATCGAGGTCGACGAAGGCGAACTTGCCCGACTCCATGGCGCGCTTCTCGATGCGCTCGGCGACTTGCAGCAGCAACTCGTAGTCATTGGCGGTGTTGACCACGAATTCGAACGGCAACCCTTCACCGGTGCCGGGCAAGGAGGGCAGGTTGAAGCCGAAGATCTGCAAGCCGGGAATACTCTCCAGCTTGCTCTGCACCTCGGGGAGGATTTCCATCTGCGTACGGCCGCGCTCGTTCCACGGTTTGAGCAGGAAACCGCCGATGCCGGCCTGCACGCCGTTGTAGCCGTTGATCTGGAACGAAGAGTAGTACTCGGGAAACTCTTTGAAGATGGTGATGAATTGGTCGGTGTAGGTGCTCAGGTAGTCGAGGTTGGTCGGCTGCGGCGCGCTGGCCATCATGAAAATGATGCCCTGGTCCTCGTCCGGCGCCAGTTCCGACTTGGTGAACTTGAGGAACACCGGAATCAGGCACAGCACAATCACCGCGAACACCAGCACCACCGGCCGGGTATTGAGCGTGCCGTGCAGCATGCTCTGATAACGGCGCTTGAGGCCTTCGAAAACCCGGTCGAGACGATGGGCCAGTCCGCTGGGATTCTCTTCGTGGCGCAGCAGAAACGCGCACATCATCGGCGAAAGGGTCAGGGCGACGACGCCGGAAATCACCACTGCGCCGGCCAGGGTCAGGGCGAACTCCTTGAACAGTGCTCCGGTCAGCCCGGTGAGAAAACCGATCGGCGCGTACACCGCCGCCAGGGTGATGGTCATCGACACCACCGGCATGGCGATCTCGCGCGCACCTTCCAGGGCAGCATCGAACGGCGTCTTGCCTTCTTCGATGTGCCGGTGGATGTTTTCCACCACGACGATCGCATCGTCCACCACCAGACCGATGGCCAGCACCATTGCCAGCAGCGTCAGCAGGTTCATCGAGTAACCCATCATCTGCATGAAGAACATCACGCCGATCATCGACAGCGGGATGGTCACCACCGGGATCACCACCGAGCGCAGTGCGCCGAGGAACAGGAACACCACGACGATGACGATCAGTACCGCTTCGAACAGGGTTTTCACCACCTCATCGATCGAGGCTTGAATGAACAGTGTGGCGTCGTAGGCGATTTCGCTTTTCAGGTTCGGCGGCAGCTGCGCTTCCAGCTCGGGCATCAGCTTGCGCACTTCCCTGATCACGTCCAGCGGGTTGGCCCCCGGCGTGGCCTTGATGCCGATGTACACCGACGGCGTGCCGCCGAACGAACTGATCGAGTCGTAGTTTTCCGCGCCCATTTCCACCCGCGCGACATCGCGCAGCAGCACGCGGCTGTCGCCGTCGACCTTGAGCGGAATCGCCGCGAAGGCTTCGGCGGATTTCAGTTCGGTGTTGGCATTGATGCTGGTGACGGTGTACTCGCCTTTCACTTCGCCGGCGGCGGAGAGGAAGTTGTACTGACGCACCGCCGCGGTGACGTCGGCGGCGCTGAGGCCGAAGCCGGCGAGTTTCACCGGGTCGAGCCACAGGCGCATGGCGAACACTTGGTTGCCGAGGATCTCCGCTTCGGCCATGCCCGGCAGCGTCGCCAGTTTCGGCTGGATGACCCGCGACAGGTAGTCGGTGATCTGCGGGTTGCTCAGGTCCTTGCTGAAGAAACTGATGTACATCAGCGCCGAAGCGTCGGCAGATTCCTTGCTCAGCACCGGGTCTTCAGCGTCCTGCGGCAGCTTGTTCTTGACCTCGTTGGCCTTGGCCAGCAACTCGGTGAACAAGCGGTCGGTGTTGGCGCCAATGCGCGCGTAAATCGAGATCACCGAGAAGTTCTGCCGGCTGACCGAGGTCATGTAGTCGATGCCCTCGGCGCTGGCCAGGCTCTGTTGCATCGGTTGGGTGATGTAGCCCTGAATGGTCTCGGCGTTGGCCCCGGGGTAAGCCGTGGTCACCGTGATCAGGGCGTTTTCCATTTGCGGGTACTGGCGCAGCGGCAGCTTGCTCCAGGCCTGGAAGCCCAGCAGCACAATCAGCAGGCTGACCACGGTGGCGAGCACCGGGCGGCGGATGAACGGATCGGTAAAAGCCATGGGGATTCCTTGATCAGTCGGCGCGAGGCGGACTGTTCTGCTCGCCGAGGGTCTTGTCGTCGCTGATGGCGATGTGGGCGCCGTTGTCCAGTTTGATCTGGCCAGCCGTCACCACCTGTTCGCCGCTCTGCACGCCCTTGTTGATCATCACCAGGCCATCGCGTCGTTCACCGGTCTCGACGAAACGACGTTCGGCGATCAGCAGCGGTTGGCCGTTGTCATCCTTGGCGACGCTGCCGTCTTCGGCTTTTTTCTGCCCGACCACGTACACCGAGTTGCCGTACAGGGTGTAGGTGATCGCGCTCTCCGGCACCACGATGTGTTTCTGCGGATCGGGCAGCAGCACCTCAAGGCTGGCGAACATCCCCGGCAGCAGCTTGCCGTCGGGGTTGGCCAGGGTGGCGCGGACGAGAATGTTGCGCGTGGTGCTTTCGACGATCGGGTTGATCGCGCTGATCTTGCCGGTAAAGTTCTGCCCCGGGTAAGCGGCAACGGTGAACTGCACGGGCTGGCCGATGGCGAGTTTCGGCACCGCTTGTTCGGGCACATAGAAGTCGGCGTAGAGGCTGCTCAAGTCCTGCAGCGTGGCGATTTTGGTGCCGCTGGCGAGGTAGTCGCCGACGTCGACCTGACGGATGCCGATGGTGCCGCTGAATGGCGCGAGGATGCGCTTTTTCGCCAGTGACGCGTTGAGCTGATTGACCGTGGCCTTGTTCTTTTGCAGCACGGCGGAGAGGCGGTCGTATTCGCCTTTGGAGATCGCGCGGCTGTCGACCAGTTGCGCGCCACGGCCGAAGTCCAGTTGCGCCAGGCCGAGATCGGCGCGGGCGGTTTCCAGCAGGGCGGTTTCCACGGCGCTGTCGAGTTGCAACAACGGTTGGCCGGCCTTGACCTTCTGCCCGGATTCGAATTTGAGTTCAGTGACGGTGCCGGCGACTTCCAGGCTCAGATCAACGCCTTGCAGCGCCTTGAGCGAACCGACAGTGGGCAAACGCATCTGCCACGGCTGTTCGCCGGCCGTGGCCACGGCGACGCTGATGGGTGGTTTCGGTTTGGAAAAGCCCTGGATCATCGTGTAGATCGAAAAGGCCTTGTACCCGCCCAGCACCAGGACGAGTAGCAAAACAACACCCAACATGATCAGCATGCGGCGACGCAGCATATGTCCAGTTCCTTGGATAAATCATGAGACAGGCGGGCACATTACTCCGAGTACAGGGGGGATTCCAACTGGCAGTTATTACAGGTGCTGCACACCCGAATCCATGTGGCGAGGGAGCTTGCTCCCGCTGAGGCGCAAGGCGGCTCCTCTTTTTGTGCAAAAGCGGGGCCTGCTGCGCAGTCCAGCGGGAGCAAGCTCCCTCGCCACAAATCGGGTGGTGCCTAGGCCATCAGATGAAGATGGTTATCCCAGAGCCCCGCCGGCAATTCCAGCGGCTTGGCCAGCAGTTGTTCCTGGCGGCAATCGTAGTAGCGGCAGCGGCCCTGACCCGAGGTCACGACAAATCCATCCTTCACCGCACCGACGCCTGCGCAATCAGGCAACGGCGCATCGAGGCGCAGTTCGCCGCTGTCCAGATCCCAGATAAAGAAGCGGTTGCCACGCGGCGCCGTCAACGCGACCAGACGCAGATCGCTGTGCACCGCGACGCTGGCGGTGTAGTGCCCCATCGCCTGCAACTGTTGCTCGGCCACCGGGAACGCCACGAACGGTTGCCCCGGCCGTTTGATCGCCAGGAGCTCCGAGCGCTCGTGGGACGGCCCCATGAATTGCTGGCCGGCGACGATGGTGCCGTCACTGGCAATGCCCAGGTGACGCACGCTGTTCATCTGCTGGGCGAGGGTTTCCTTGCTCAGCAACGTGCCGTCGCGCTGCATCAGCACCAGGCTGGGCTCCATGGCGTTGAGGTTCATGTCGACGCGGCTTTCCGCCTCGGTACGAATCCCGCCATTGGCCACCACCAGCGTCTCGCCATCGGGCATCCACGACACTTGATGCGGGCCGAGGCCATGGGTGGAAATCTCGCCCGTGTGCACCAGCCGCTCGCCTTCGAACTTGTACACGCCGAGCAGGCCACGGCCGGGATCGGACGTGTCGTTCTCGGTGGCGTAGAGGTATTCGCCGTCCTTGTGCACCACGGCGTGGCCGTAGAAGTGCCGGTTCGGTTGCGAGGTCACGGTCTGCAGCAACTTGCCGTCGCGCAGATCGATCAGGTAACTCTCGGTACCCGGACGCCGCGCAACGAACAGCGCCAGCGGCTGCGTCGGATGATTGATGATGTCGTGGCATCGCTGACCGACGTGGGTGGCGAACACCCGCGTGCCGTCGAGCCGATAACCGACGGCGTAATGCTTGCCGTCGCTGTCATCGCGCGCCGACAACAGCAACGGGCTCTGATCCTTGCGTTTGAACAGCGTCCAGCCGCCCAGGGTCACTGCTCCCAGCAGTGCACTACCTAAAGTCAGAACCTGACGTCGCAGCATGGCACTCGCCCTCATCAGTCACCGTCGTTGGCATTGAAGCCCAGTTGGATGCCCAGCGCCTTGGCCAGCTCGCCTTCATGCAGGCGATGGACGACGTTGAGGCTGTCGTAGATATCGTTGAGTTGCTGGCGACCGGGGTCGTCCTCGAGCATTTCGCCGAGCGAACGCTGGGTGCTGTCGAACAGCTTCAGCGAGGCGGCATAAGCGGCGTCGATCTTGTCCGCCAGGGGTTTCTGCTCGGCTGGCAACAGCCCGCGCAGGCCTTTGTTGTCGACGCCTTCCCAAACGGTTTTGGCCGCGGCAAGGCTGGCTTCCAGTGCGGTCAGCGACGACTGGCTGCGCCACGCATCCGCCTGGAACGGCTGCGGCACGCCTTTGCTCTGACGGCCCATCGGCGTACCGAGTTTTTTCTTCAGGGTATCCAGTGCAGTGACTTGTACGCGTAGCAGATCGGCAATCGCTTCGTGGGAGTCGGCGTAGCGCTGGTTGGGGAACTTGCTCATCTGCGCGAGCATGCCGTCGGTGTTGTTCCAGCCCTGCAGAATTTCTTCGGCCAGTTGCTTCTGACGCTCGCCGATAGCGATCAACAGCGGGCAGTACTTGGCTTTCTGCGCGTCGTTGGCGACGTCAGGCTTGGCGTCAAAAAGGATGTATTCGTAAGCCGACAGGCCTTGCACCACGACGCTGGATTTGGCCAGCGCTGCGGCATCGATCTGCGGCTGGGCGACGACCAGTTGCTCGACCTGACGGCCGACGAGGTTTTTCTTGTCCGGCCAGAACTGCACTTGCCACGAACGATTGCCCTCGGCCAGCGGACCGATCAGCAGCGGTTGCAGCTCGGCCCAGGCTTTCTGCGCGTGGAGGAAATCGGCGCGGGCGGTTTCCAGGCTTTCCTTGCCCTGGCAGTAGGCGAGGGCGCTCACCGCCAGTTGCCGGTCGGCTTCGACCCAGCGGGTGTAGGTCGGCAGGATCACCGATTTGGCGATCGCCGCTGAGGTGACCGCTTGCGGATCCTGCGGCGAGCAGGCGCCGAGGGCGAGCGCGGCAAGGCTGGTGAACAGTAACTTGGGACGGAACATGTCGGGCTCCCGATGCGTTTTCAGTATTTAAAGTGAGTTCAGAAATGCCAGCAACGCAGCGCGCTGCTCGGCATTGAAAGACAAAACCTGTTGCTGCGCAGCCGTCGCTTCGCCGCCATGCCAGAGCACCGCTTCGAGCAGGTTGCGAGCGCGGCCGTCGTGCAAAAACTGCGTGTGGCCACTGACCGCTTGCGTCAGGCCGATGCCCCACAGCGGCGGCGTGCGCCAGTCGCGGCCGGAGGCCTGAAATTCCGTGCGGTTGTCCGCCAGTCCTTCGCCCATGTCGTGCAGGAGCAAATCGCTGTACGGACGAATCACTTGATTGGCCAGCTCAGGTTCGGCGGCGTTGGCGGCGGTGGTGTATTTGGGCGTGTGGCACGACTGGCAACCGGCCTGGAAAAACAGGTTCTTGCCGGCCAGCACCTGTGGGTCGTTGACGCCACGGCGCGCCGGCACTGCCAGATTGCGGCTGTAGAACAGCACCAGACGCAGGATGTTGTCGCTGACTTCCGGTTCGCCGTCCGGGCCATTGCCGTTCGGCGCCTGTTTGCAGGCGGTCTGCGTCTCGGTGCAGTCGTCGAAAGGCCGCAGGCTGGTGCTCAGGCCCATGTCACCGGAGAACGCGTGAACATTCTGCTGGTTGAGATTCGGCTGCCCGGCTTTCCAGCCGAACCGGCCGATCACGGTTTTCTGCAACTGGTCATCCCAAACCCGGTTGGGCCGGCCATTGATGCCGTTGTTCTCTTTCGCCTGGGCGGCGGCGTTGGCGAGGATCGCCTCTTCGGGGATTGCTTCGAGCAGGCCCAGACCAATCATCGGCGGTGCCACCCGCGCGGAAAAACGCGTGTCCGGATGCATCGGGCCGTAACCGAGTTGAGTGATCTGCAGGGTCGGTTTGCGCAACTCCACTTGCGTGCCGTCCTTGAACCGTACGGGCACTGGCGTGTAGTCGACGCGCACCTTGCCTTCCGGGGCGACGCCGGGCACGGCCATGTCCTGGAACTGCCCGCCATACACCGGCTCCGGCACCACGCCGAGCTGTTCGATGATTTTGGCGTAGGGCGGCGCGTCGGGAATCGACAGGCGCACCAGCATCGACACCGCATTGGTCGCATCAGGGGCCGGCGGATGACCGCGACCGTCCTTGATGTGGCAGTTCTGGCAGGCGTTGGTATTGAACAACGGGCCGAGGCCGTCGCGCGCCGTGGTGGTCGACGGCGCAATTACCCACGGGCTGCGGAAGAAGCTGTTGCCGACACTGAAATCCACCCGCCGCGACGGCGGCAGGTTGGCCGATGGCAGGGAGAACGCGTTCTGATCACTCTTGCGCACGGTCGCCGCACCGCCCGATCGCGCTTCACCCGGCTCGGCCTTGGTGAAACGCGGGGCGTCATCGCAGGCACTCAGGCCCAGGGCCAGCAACAGTGCGGACAAGCGAAGCGGCAACGACGGCATCAGACATCCTGCAAACGGGCGAAAACAAAGGCGCAAAGTCTAACAGGGCAGGGGAGTTTGAATAAGAGGAATTATCGTTTGCTTGATATCGCGCAAATCTGCAGACCCATGCCAAACCCCTGTAGGAGTGAGCCTGCTCGCGATAGCGGTCTGGCAGTTGACGAATTCGTAACTGG
>NZ_QETJ01000190.1:0-8254 GCF_003105095.1 Pseudomonas sp. NDM
AAATCTGTCAACTGACACACTGCTATCGCGAGCAGGCTCACTCCTGCATTTGGATCGATGAAAACAGGCCCGACGATGTGAGTCGTCGGGCCCAGGGTCAAGCCATTATTGCGCCTTTTGTGCCTGCTGCGCTTTCCAGGCCTTGAACTCGGCCCATTCGGCGCGGCGTTCGGCGCGTTTTTTCTGGATCTCGTCGAACTGCTTCTGTTGCTCGGGTTTCAGCAGTGCGCGGACATCGGATTCGGCTTTCTTGTGGTTGGCCGCGATCTCGTCCTTCATGGCTTTCTGGTCAGCCGGCGAGAGTTTTTCCAGGTACTTGTCGACCACCTGCTTACGCTCATGCATCTGCTCGCCCATGATCTTGCGAATCTGCTCGCGCTGTTCGCGGGTCAGGTCGAGCTGGCTGTACGGGCCTTTGCCGTGCATGCCGCCGTGCATCTGACCGCCGTGGCGCGGGCCATCAAGCGGACCACCCAGCGGACCGCCATCCTGCGGCATGGCCATGGCCACGGTTGGCAGAGCGGCAGCGAACATCAGAGCGATAAGAGTCTTGCGCATGGTGTATCTCCTTGTCTCGTTCCCGGTACGTTCCGGATGAGTGCAGATTACGCAGATCAAGGTCAGCGGCGGTCAGCGCAGCGTAAAGCTTCGGTAAAGACGCTTCGTACCCGAACTGACAAACACTGATGTGAATGACCCGCGTAGCAATGTGGGAGGAGCTGAAGGCTGCGATCTTTCTGATTTGCAGTTGAGGAAGATACGCATTGAATTGAGAGTCGCCCTGCAGGGTGTTGATGCGAAAGGACGGGAACAGTGATCGTTGAGCAGTCATCAAAGTGAGGTAACATCTGCTCATCGTGAAGTTCAAAGGAGAAAAACGATGGCAGGAAAGCCGGTCGCAAGGCTCGGAGATCCAGGGAGTCACGGCGGAAATATCACGACTGGATCAAGTCCTATTTTTGTGAATTCGATGCCCGTGGCTTTGGTTGGGGATATTTACTCTTGCCCAATTCACGGCAGCAATCCCATCACGACTGGCGCTCCCCATGTTTTCGGTTTGGGGAAAGAAGTTGCCCATGTTGGCTCCCTGACGGCATGCGGAGCGACGATTACTGCTGGATCGCCCGACACCTTCGTAGGTGAGTCTGGTGGTGGCGCTCCAATTAGCTTCTTCTCGGAATTTTTGAAAGAAAAGACTTTCGTTGAGTTTCAGTTGCTCAACGAAAGAGGTGAGCCTATCGCCAACGAGGCGTATGAATTGACGCTCCCCGATGGCACCTTGTTGACAGGCTTGCTTGACGAAAATGGCTTTGTGCATGTTGCAAATGTTCCTAGGGGAAATTGCAGCATAAAGTTTCCGAAACTTGAAGATACGGAACATCTTTAATGGTTCAGCCCACTCAATCTACTAGCACAACACAGTCAGCAAAGAACACAGGTGTGTCAGGGAAAACAACGAAGACCAACCAGGTAGTCGTATCCGGTGCCTATATGGAAATACTGGTGGGAGGCCCTTACACTCGCGATAAAGAAGAGCATCCTTTCGGACACGCAGCTTTACATGTAGTGGTGGGTAGCAAAGATATCACTTACGACTTTGGCCGTTATGGTAAGACATGGGGTACGTTTGATAGCGAGGGTGAGGGCGTTCTGAATGTCTGGACTTCTTTCAAGGCTTATATCTCTGGTGAAAATAGCTTAGGACGTACGACGACAGGTTTTGTTTATTTTTTGGATAACGCAAAGGCTGAGGCTGTGATCGCTCATTTCGATGCTGTTATCGCTCAGCAAAAAGAGCAGAGGAGAAAAACAGCTTCGTCAGCACGTTATGTCCTTCCTTCAAACTATCACCCGACCACGAATAACTGCACAACAGTGACGATTGCAGGAGCAAAGGTTTCAGGTAAGTCTATTTTGTACAACCCTTCGAAATATAACGAAATGCGAGGTCTTTCTTTCATCGAACGGCAGGCCGCGCGTACGCAAAATAGTCCGCAGGATGGGATCTTCATGCCTGCGGACTTGCAAGCCATGCTCGAAGCAAATGCCGAGGCACCCTATGATAAGAAAAACGTTTACAAATAAGCGACTCGGCCTATGCCTGGCGGCAGTAGCTTTAACCGTCAATGCGATTTTTTTGGCTTTTCTGATTTTTGATGATAATGCGAAGGGGCACGATATGAAGATGATCAAAACTAAAGAACCGTTGCTGATCGAGGGTCCAAACGGCGACGAGAATTACTACGTGCTGCCGCAGGGTACTACGCTATATCACGATAAAAGCTTTCCTGAAGGGCATGATCGTTATGTGGTGTATCTCAACCATAAGGGTACGATTGCCCACGAAGAAGTACCGATGAAGCCTGAGTATGGCGGTTCTTTCATTGATCCGCTCTGGCTGGCAAATGTTGATGAGAATACTTTGCAAGAAATTTTCAAGCGTTTTCCACTTTCCAAAAAAGACATTGCCGCTGCCATTAAGGCCAACGAGATAACCAAGAACGATTTGGCCGACATTATTCGTTCGATGCCCGATTAACCACTGCAAAGTCACCGACGGCTGCATTCCCTACAGAGCGTGGAAACGATCAGATACCCCTCTGTAGGAGTGAGCCTGCTCGCGATGGCGGCGCGCTATACAAGAATGTGTTGACTGACACACCGCCATCGCGTGCGGCTCACTCCTACAAGGCGCAGGTCTTATAGGCTGTAGTAATAACCCCGACTACGCAGCGCAACGATGCGCGGGCGGCCGTCGGGGTGGGGGCCGATTTTTTTGCGCAGGTTGCTGACGTGCATGTCGAGGCTGCGATCGTACAGGGTCAGCTTGCGGCCGAGGGCCAGTTGCGCCAGTTCCTGTTTGTCCAGCGGCTCGCCGGGCTGCTTGAGCAGGGCTTCGAGCAGGCGGCTCTCGGAAACGGTGAGGGTCAGTTCTTTTTCGTCGATGCTGACCACGCCGCGCACCGGGCTGAAACTCAGATCACCCAGCTCAAGCTGCGTCGATACGGCCGCCGGGTGGCTGCGGCGCAACACGGCGCGCAGGCGTGCAGTGAGTTCGCGTGGGTCGCAGGGTTTGGCCAGATAATCGTCGGCACCCAGTTCGAGGCCGAGGATGCGGTCCAGCGGTTCGCCACGCGCCGACAGCATCAGCACCGGCAGGTCCGCATGGTCGTTGCGCAATTGCTTGAGCAGTTCCAGACCGCTGCCGTCGGGCAGCATAACGTCCAGCACCACCGCCGCCGGGGCGGTTTCGGCCAACGCCTTGCGGGCGCTCTGGCCATCGTGGCAGGCGCGCACCTGGAAGCCTTCCTGGCTCAACCAGCTACTCAGGAGTTCGCACAACTCCTGGTCATCATCAATCAGTAACAGCTCGCTCATGACTCACTCAATTTAGCCATTGCCGACGTTTTCGGCTTGCACCACTGGCAAAGATACCGCAGAGCAGCGCCAATAGCGCTACCCCGGCGCCAGTGACGAACCACTGCTGTTGATCGGTCAGCAAACGCGGCAGCGGGCTGGCCTGGGCTTCCTTGAGTTGCAGCTTCAGACGCTGGTTCTCCTGGCGCAACCGGGCGAGCTGGGCGCTTTCGCGAGTGTTGTCGGCATTCTGCAGTTGTTTGTTCAGTTCTTCGCGCTGCAGTTCACTGGCCTTGAGCCGCTGTTGCAGCTCGGTGATCTGGCTGCCGGCGCTCAATGACAATGGCGTGGAGCTGCCGCTTTCGGTGGTTTCCTCACCATGGGCGGGCGCCATGATCGACAACGTGAGCAACATCAGACACAACGGACCCTTGCGCATCGCGACACCTGTTTCCAAATGGATATTGGGCAGGTTGTCGGCAGGCAAACGAGAATAATGAGCGATTGAGAGCGCGATGAACCGAGAAGGTTCATCGCGTGGAAGGACTCAAGGCAGGACTTGCTTGAACGGCTTGACGATCACATTGGCATACACGCCAGCGGCGATGTACGGATCGGCGTCGGCCCAGGCCTGGGCAGCGCTGAGGGAGTCGAACTCGGCGACGATCAGGCTGCCGGTGAAACCCGCTGCGCCCGGATCATTGCTGTCGACCGCCGGATGCGGGCCGGCCAGCACGATGCGGCCTTCGCCCTTGAGCGCTTGCAGGCGTTCCAGATGCGCCGGGCGCGCGGACAGGCGGGCTTCGAGCGAGTTGGCAACGTCGGTGGCAATGATGGCGTAGAGCATGTCAGTCCTCGGTTTTTGGCGTTGTGGTATCGGTGTCATGCAGATGACGCGACAGGTAGATGCCCTGTGCAACCAGGAACAGCACGGTCATGCCCAGGCTGCCGAACACCTTGAAGTCGACCCAGATGCTCTGGAAGGTGAAGGCGACGAACAGGTTGGCGGCGCCGCAGAACAGAAAGAAGGCGATCCAGGCGATGTTCAAACGGGTCCACACAGGATCCGGCAGGGTCAGCGCGTGGCCCATGATGCGTTTGATCAGCAGGCGATCACCGATGAAGTGGCTGCCGATGAAAGCCGCAGCGAACAGCCAGTTGACCACCGGCGCTTTCCATTTCAGGAAGGTTTCGCTGTGGAAGGCCAGCGTCAGGCTACCGAATACCAGGCAGGCGATCAGCGTCAGCCATTGGCTCTTTTCCAGCTTGCGCTGCTTGATGAACAGCGCGCCGTACACCACCAGGGAGCTGATGATCAGCATCGCCGTGGCGCTGTAGATACCGCCTACGGTCACTTGCTGGCCGGCAATGTCGACGACCCGTGGATCAAGTTTGTAAACGATGAAGAACAGCAGAAGCGGGATGAAATCGATGAATTGTTTCACAGTGAGAGCCAGAAGCTGGATGTGGCGGCATAATAACAAACATACGGGCGCGCGATAGCGCCAGCTGATTTGAGGTTACAACTCCCCGTGAATGTTGATTTGCACTGCCACAGCACGGCCTCCGACGGCGCCCTGGCGCCCGCGGTTCTGGTTGCGCGTGCGTTCGAGAACGGCGTGCGGGTCCTGGCGTTGACCGACCACGACACCCTCGAAGGCCTCGCCGAAGCGCGGACGGCGGCCACCGAGTTGGGCATGCAGTTGGTCAACGGCGTCGAATTGTCCTGCACCTGGGGCGGGGCGACCATTCATGTGTTGGGCTACGGTTTCGACGTCAACGCCGCGCCGTTGGTCGAAGCGATCGCCAAATTGCACGATGGTCGCTGGCTGCGGTCCGAAGAAATAAGCCGCAAGCTCGCCCTCAAGGGCATGCCCGGCGCCCTTGAGGGCGCCCGACAGATCCAGCAGGAACTGGGCGACAGCGGCAACGCGCCGGCCCGTCCGCATTTCGCCGACTGGATGGTGCGTGAAGGTTTTGTGAAGGATCGCGCCGAGGCGTTTCGCAAATGGCTCGGCGCCGGCAAGCTCGGCGATGTCAAGCTGCACTGGCCGACCCTGGAAGACACCGTCGGCACCCTGCGCGCCGCCGGTGCCTGGGTCAGTCTGGCGCATCCCTGGCACTACGATTTCACCCGCAGCAAACGCCGAAAGCTGATTGCCGACTATATTCAAGCAGGCGGGCATGCAATCGAGGTGGTCAATGGCCACCAGCCCGCGGAACAGGTGGGCAGCCTGGCGATCCTTGCCCGTGAATTCGGTCTGCTGGTCAGCGCCGGCAGTGACTTCCATGGCCCTGGCGGCTGGTCCGAGATCGGCCAGTACCGGCCGGTTCCCGAGGACCTTCCACCCCTGTGGTGTCGGTTCAAACATGACACAGATATTGCCGCCGTCTGAACAGGTAGAGAATGTGAGTCAATTTTTCCAGATACATCCGGAAAACCCGCAAGCGCGCCTGATCAAACAGGCGGTCGAGATCATCCGCAAGGGCGGGGTGGTGATTTATCCCACGGACTCGTCCTACGCCATCGGTTGCCAGATCGGCGACAAGACCGCCATCGAGCGTGTGCGACGTCTGCGCCAGCTCGATGAAAAGCACAACTTCGCGCTGATCTGCAGCGACCTGTCGCAACTGGGCAACTACGCCAAGATCGACACCGGCACCTTCCGCATTCTCAAGGCGCATCTGCCGGGGCCTTACACCTTCATTCTCAACGCTACCCGCGAAGTACCGCGCCTGTTGCTGCATCCGAAGAAACGCACCATCGGCCTGCGCGTGCCCAGCCATCCGATTGCGCTGGCGCTGCTGGCCGAACTCGGCGAGCCGCTGATGAGCGTGACGCTGATCATGCCCGGCGACGAAGACCCACTGAGCGATCCGTACGAAATGCGCCAGTTGCTTGAGCATCAGGTCGATCTGATCATCGACGGCGGTTTCGGCGGCATCAAGGCGTCGACGGTGATTGACCTGACCGGCGACGACCCGGAAGTGGTCCGCGTCGGTTGCGGCGATCCGACGCCGTTCATGGTCGAGGCCTGAATGTCCGCAGTGGAAACCGTGGTCGATCCCCAGGCCGGCGCTCAGCAGGAACTGCCGTTTGCCATGGTCTATGGCCAGGCGGTCATGGAAATGCCGCTGGACCTGTACATCCCGCCGGATGCGCTGGAAGTCTTTCTTGAAGCTTTCGAAGGCCCGCTCGACCTGCTGCTGTACCTGATTCGCAAGCAGAACATCAATATCCTCGACATCCCGGTGGCGGAAATCACCCGCCAGTACATGGGCTATGTCGAGTTGATGCAGTCGGTGCGTCTGGAGCTGGCCGCCGAGTATCTGGTGATGGCGGCGATGCTCGCCGAGATCAAGTCGCGCATGCTCCTGCCGCGCGCGGAAACCGTCGAAGACGAAGAAGACGACCCGCGCGCCGAACTGATCCGCCGCTTGCAGGAATACGAACGCTTCAAGGCTGCCGCTGAAGGTATCGATGGCCTGAGCCGGGTCGGTCGCGATGTGATCGTGCCCAAGCTCGATGCCCCGGAAGCACGGGCGCGTAAACTGCTGCCGGACGTGGCGCTGGAAGAAATCCTGATGTGCATGGCCGAAGTGCTGCGCCGTGGCGACATGTTCGAAAGCCACCAGGTCAGTCGCGAGGCGCTGTCCACCCGCGAGCGCATGAGCGATGTGCTGGAACGGCTCAAAGGTGGCGGCTTCGTGCCGTTTGTCGAGCTGTTCACCGCTGAAGAAGGTCGCCTGGGTGTAGTGGTGACCTTTATGGCGGTCCTTGAACTGGTCAAGGAATCCTTGGTCGAGCTGGTGCAGAATGAGCCGTTCGCCGCGATCCACGTGCGAGCCCGAGCCGAATAACGAGTCCCTACATGAACCTGACTGAACCCCGCGAGCTGGCGCCCCTGCTTGAAGCCTTTCTGTTGGCCTCGGGAAAGCCGCAATCCCTTGAGCGCCTGTTTGAACTGTTCGAAGAAGGCGAGCGGCCGGAGCCGGCGGTCTTCAAGAAAGCCCTGACCCTGCTCGGCAAGTCCTGCGAGGGCCGAGCGTTTGAGCTCAAGGAAGTCTCGTCGGGCTATCGCTTGCAGATCCGCGAGAAGTTTTCGCCGTGGGTCGGGCGGCTGTGGGAAGAGCGCCCGCAGCGCTATTCTCGTGCTTTGCTGGAAACCATTGCGCTGATCGCCTATCGCCAACCGATCACCCGGGGCGAAATCGAAGACGTGCGTGGCGTCGCGGTCAACAGCAACATCGTCAAGACCTTGCTTGAGCGTGAGTGGATCCGCGTCGTCGGCTATCGCGACGTGCCGGGCAAACCGGCGATGTTCGCCACGACCAAGGCGTTTCTCGATCACTTCAACCTGAAAAACCTCGAGGACCTGCCGCCGCTGGCCGAACTGCGCGAAATGGAAGCCGAGCCGGTGCTCGATTTCGACGACGCGCCGGTGCCGCAAAGTCTGCAGGAACTGGCCGACGCCAGCGCCGAGCCCGAGGAGGAAAAGGAAGAAACCAGCTTCCATTCCCTGCTGCTGGAACTGGACAGCATGGAGGAGGGGATCAAGACCGACTTCGACGATTTGCTGCGCGATGCGGCGGATGGCGAAGCGCCGGTGCCCGAGCCTGAGATCATCGAACACGCGATTGATGTGGAACTTGAGACCGCGCCTGACGCCGAACCGGAAGACGACATTCTCGGTGTCGCCGAGGCCCGCGAAAAACTTCTGGCCGCTGTCGCCGCCCTCGAGCAGCCGGAACCCGAACTCAGCGAAGAAGAAGCCGAAGCCCGCGCCCTGGCCGAAGCCATCGAAGCCGAACGGCGCGAATTCGACGATTGACCCGATTCCCGGAACACCGCCATTCCCTGTAGGAGTGAGCCTGCTCGCGATAGCGGTGTAACTGA